>JANOVN010000418.1:0-9143 GCA_031417455.1 Hyphomicrobiaceae bacterium
TCACACTGGCGGCCATCGCCCAAGCGACCGGCAGCGAACTTGCTCCGGGCGCGGACGGTGGGGCCCTTATCGCCGACGTTCGTCCGCTGACGGAGGCCAATCGCGACCACGTCACGTTCCTCGACAACCGCAAGTTCCTGGTCCACCTCGCGGCAACCCAAGCCGGGGCCTGCTTCATCCACCCCAGCTTTGCGTCGCGCCTCCCCGCCGCCTCGACGGGCCTTATCACCAAAGCCCCTTACCGCGCCTTCGCGCTCGCGCTCCAGTTGTTCTACCCTGAAGCGAAATGGCCAAAGGCTGCCGGTTCAGGCACGGAACGGATTGACCCGACCGCCATATTGGAAGATGGCGTCGTCGTTGAGCCAGGAGCCGTGATCGGTCCCGAAGCCGTCATCGGTCGCGGCAGCCGGATCGCTGCCGGTGCGGTCGTCGGCTACCGCTGCCATATCGGACGCGGCACCTACGTCGGACCCAACGCCGTCGTGATCCATTCGCTCATTGGCGACCGTGTCACGCTGCATTCGGGCGTCTCCATCGGTCAGGACGGCTTTGGCTTTGCCATGTCGGGTACCGGACACGTCAAAGTGCCCCAGATTGGCCGTGTGATTATCCAAGACGACGTCGAAATCGGTGCAAATACCAGCATCGACCGCGGCGCTCTTAAGGATACAATCATCGGAGAAGGCACAAAAATTGATAATCTCGTGCAAATCGGGCACAACGTGATTATCGGTCGCCATGCCGTGATCGTCGGTCAGGTCGGATTAGCGGGTTCTTGCGAGCTTGGCGATTTCGTCGTGATGGGTGGACACTCCGGCGTGGTCGGTCACATGAAGGTCGGTGCCGGCGTGCAAATCGCCGGTTCGTCCCACGTCAATGAAGATATTCCAGCAGGTGCCCGCGTTGGCGGAACGCCTGCGGTTCCATTCCGCGAATGGGCTCGCCAGATCGCCGCCATCAAGCGCCTCGGCAAAAAGCCGGGCACGGGAGGAGAAGGATCGGGAGGTGCCTCGAGCGGCAATGAAGACTAGGATTTTAGAGCAGTTTCGACGCGGAGAATGACGGGCATGAACGAGCAGACACCTCAACCGACGACTGCCGCCCTCGGCACGGCGGACATCGGCCGCGTGATGAAACTTCTGCCCCATCGCTACCCGTTCCTGCTCGTGGATCGCATCTACGACATGCTGGGCGACGAAAGCTGTGTTGGTGTCAAGAACGTCACCATAAACGAGCCGTTCTTCCAGGGCCACTTCCCCCAGTTCCCCGTCATGCCGGGCGTCCTCATCATTGAAGGGCTCGCTCAGACGGCTGGCGCTCTCTGCGTCCACAGCCTGGGTGAAAACTACAAGGCTGAACTCGTCTATTTCATGGGTATTGAGCGCGCAAAGTTCCGCAAACCAGTGGTGCCGGGCGATCAATTGCACTATCACGTCAAGAAAATCCGCAACCGCGGCCGTGTCTGGAAGTTCTTTGGCGAAGCCAAGGTCAACGGTCAGGTCGTAACAGAAGCTGAAGTCAGCGCCATGCTAGCCGATACGGCTGACGCACGCGCTTTTGCGAGCAAGCATGGCTGATCCATTCGTCCACCCGTCTGCCTTCGTATCAAGCGGGGCGAAGCTCGGCGCGGATGTGAAGATAGGACCGTTCTGTATCGTCGGCGAACACGTCGAGCTGGGCGAGGGCGTCGAGCTTATCAGCCATGCCGTGGTCGCGGGCCGCACGCATGTCGGGCCACGTACCAAGATCTTCCCGTTTGCCTCCATCGGGCATGAACCGCAAGACCTGAAGTATCACGGCGAGCCCTCGACGCTCACCATCGGCTCGGACTGCAAGTTGCGTGAAGGCGTAACAATCAATCCCGGCACCGAAGGCGGTGGCATGTCGACGACCGTTGGCAATCATTGCGCTTTCCTCGCCAATTCCCACGTCGGCCACGACTGCCACATCGGCAACAACGTGGTGTTTTCAAACAACGCCTTGCTTGCGGGACATTGCACGGTTGGTGATTTCGTCATTTTGGGGGGCGGTGCCGCCGTCATCCAATTTGCCCGGATCGGTGCTCACGCCTTTGTCGGCGGCATGTCGGGCCTCGATAACGACCTCATCCCCTACGGCATGGCGCTCGGCAACCGCGCCTATCTGTCCGGCCTCAATATCGTTGGCCTAAAGCGCCGCGGCTTTTCAAACGCCGACATCCACGACATGCGCCGCGCCTACCGCGCCCTATTCGCCAACGAAGGCACCTTGCAGGAGCGCACCGACGACGTTGCCCAGCAGTTCAAGGACCACCCTATCGTTCAGGAGATCGTCGCCTTTATCCGCGCGCCGACCAAAAAAGCACTCTGCAGCCCGCCGACCGGCGCGCAAGTCTGAGCAGGCCGTCGGCCACATCGTCATACCGGGCTTCACCGTGACCTCGTTAGGATTGAAACCGATCGGCATTCTGGCTGGCAACGGCAGTTTGCCCGGCGAAATCGCTCGCGCCATCACCGCAGGCGGCGGCAGCGTCCAGATTGTGGCGATCAATGCCGACGTTGATGACGACCTTTCCGCTTTTCCCATTGTCCACTTAGGCTTGGGAAAAATCGGCGCAATTTTGAAAACATTCCGCGATGCAGGGGTTCAAGAACTTATCATCGTCGGTGGCGTCGCCCGGCCAGACCTCACCAAGCTCCGTCCAGATTGGGGCCTGTTCGCCAATCTGCCAGAGGTGGTCCGTCTCGTCTTTTCCGGCGGCGATGATGGCGTTTTGCGGATCGTCGTCCGCTTTTTCGAAGCCAAGGGCTTTACGGTTGTCAGTCCCGCCGATCTTGTGCCGTCATTGGCCGTTGGTGCTGGAAGCCTGACCGCCGCCACGCCTAGCCCTGCCGACGTAGCCGACATTTTGTTGGGATCGTCTATCGTCAAAGCGCTCGGCGCCTATGACATCGGGCAAGCCGTCATCGTCCGCGACGGGGAATTGTTGGCCATCGAAGCCGCCGAAGGGACCGACCGTATGCTCGCCCGCGTCGCCGCCTCGAGGAATGTCATTGAGGGAGAAAAGCCACGCGGCGTGCTCGTCAAGCGCCCCAAACCGGGTCAGGAAATGCGCATCGATCTGCCAGCCATCGGCCCAGCGACTGTTACGCGGGTTGCCGAAGCAGGCCTTGCTGGCATTGCCGTGCTTGCCGGCCAGTCGCTTGCCGCGCAACGGTTGCAACTGATTGCCAATGCACGCGCTGCCAACGTCTTCGTCTACGGCTTCACCGAAGGCGACGAGCCACCGCGTCAGCGGAGTGATATCGGGCGTCAGCGGAGCAATATCGGGCGAATAAGGGCCCAAGCCGAAGTGCTCGGCATCATCCGCCCGAACGCCTCCCAGCTGGCCGACATCCGTTTGGGCGCTGCCGCGTTAGCAAGCCTTGCAGCCCTGGCGCGTGGCGGGGCGTGCGTCGTCAGTCGCGGTCATATTTTGGGGCTCGAACCCGCCCGCGACATCGGCGATCTGTTCCAGCGCACCACACGGCTCCAGCAATGGGGCATCGCCCGCCTGCGCCGCCGCGCCAGCGTTGCAGTCTTGGGGGATGGTGTCCACGTTCTCGCAGCAACCATCGCTGCTGCCAATGGGGCCAATCTGTCGGGCGTGGCGATTGCTGCCAGCCAGCCGGTTCACGCCGATGTCGTCCATGCCGCCAATGCGAGCGGCCTGTTCATCGTCCGAGTGATACCGTCTGTCCTCACTTCAAGCGAGCATTCGTCATGACAAAGACCGTCGTACCGTCCGCCGTACCGTCCGCCGCCAGCCCCCCCGCCACAGCGCCCCATGTCGTCATCGCCAGTGCCCGGGCGTACACCATATTCATCGTCGCTGGCGAACACTCGGGCGATGCACTGGGTGCCAAGCTGATGTCGGCTCTCAACGCGCAACTTCCCGGTCGCGTGCGCTACTTGGGCGTCGGCGGCGATTTGATGGAACGCCAGGGGTTGATCTCCCAGTTCCCGCTGGCCGATGTCGCGGTCATGGGAATTTCAGCAATTATCGCGCGGTTACCCAAGCTGGTGGAGCGCGTCTACCAAACCGTTAACGCCGCGATCTCCGCCGAGCCCGACGTTGTGGTCATCATCGACTCGCCTGAGTTCACCCACGCAATCGCCAAGCGCATCCGCCGCCGCCGGCCCGCAATTCCCATCATCAACTACGTGTCGCCGACGATTTGGGCGTGGCGTCCAGGTCGCGCCCGCAAAATGGCGCGCTATGTCGATCACGTCCTTGCACTTTTACCGTTCGAGCCAGCCGCTCACAAAGCGCTCGGTGGGCCGCCCTGCACCTACGTTGGCCATCCCCTGGTCGAACGCCTGCCCTGGCTTGCCGGTCTCGACGCCGCGCCATTTATCGCCAAGCACGAACTCGATGCAACACGCCCGATCCTCCTCGTGCTTCCCGGTAGCCGCCGCAGCGAAGTGGAGCGCTTGCTGGCCGACTTCGGTCAAGCTGTGAGCCTTCTTGCTCAGCGCCGCCCCGGCATCCAAGTCATCATTCCCGCCATGCCGAACGTGCGTGCCCTGATCGAGGAAAAAATTGCGGCTTGGCCAACGCACGCGGTCACGCCGGTCATTTTCGCCGGTGACGACGAAACCGCGAAGTTTTCAGCCTTCAAAGTTGCTACCGTAGCGCTTGCCGCTTCCGGCACCGTCACGCTCGAACTTGCCTTGACCCAAACTCCGATGGTCGTTGCCTACAAGGTCGACGCTGTGATCTCGACCTTCCGGCACATCATCAAAGCCAAGACCTGCGTGCTGCCAAATCTCATCACCGGTGAACGGGCCGTTCCTGAATTCCTCCAGGAAGATTGCACGCCCGAAAAGCTCGCCGCTGCCCTCGACACGGCGATGCGTGCGACGCCTGAACGGACCGCCCAATTGGCTGAACTCGCCCGCGTTCCGCAAGTCCTGGCACTGAAATCAGGTTCGCCGAGCGAGGCCGCCGCCGCCGTCGTACTCGACGTTTTGGCGCGCATAAAAAATTAATGATCGGGCCCAATTTCCCACAATGCCGTGATCCCAACATTTTTCCACCGTGTTCGGATCACAATCAATTCTTACCGCTACGTCATACACAAAGACAAAAGGTTCTACGGCGGTTGGCCCGTGGGAGAGCGTCTCAGCTGCATGCTGGGCTCCCGTAAGCGACCGTAAAGCAGGACCACCAGGGGCAACACATCTCACGCGGTTTTAACGACCCGTTAACCCGTTAAGGGTTAATCAAAGTGGGAGTAGAGGTGCGTAATGCGGCAAAACATTTTTGGTTCCTTCCACGCTGGACGTGGTCTCGTCGTTCCCATGATCGCTGGATTGGCGCTCGCGGGCTGTAGCGCGGACGTAATCCGCCTCGACAGCCCAGCCAGCTTCAGCCTGAGCGACAAATCCTCACCGATGACCCGTCCGTCGGCGACCATGTCGCGTTCGAGCGCGGGTGCGGGATCACTGGCATCCGCCACGGATACCTATAACGCTCCGCAAGCCAACACCGGCGGTAGCGTGAAAATGGCGGCCCTCCCGGAGCCTGCTCCGGCAGCGAACTACCAACCCGCACCCGTTGCCGTACCCCAGGTACCACCGGTAGCCAAAGCGCCCAAAACCGCAATTGTGCCCGCTGCTGCCCCTGTTGCTACCCAAGCAGCTGCTGCAACGAGCGAGCGTGGCGAAGCCATCCAGATCAAGCAGGGCGACACTTTGTATGGCCTGTCGAAAAAATATCACGCATCCGTCGCCGAACTCATGAGCGTGAACGGCCTGACCTCGCCCAATCTGAAGCCCGGTCAGACCCTCTATTTGCCGGTTGGCAAGAACGCGAGCAAAAAGCCGTTGACCCGTACCGGCCAGGCCGTTGGTGCGGTTGCTGCAGCGACCCCCGCCGCCGCTCCCATGACGGCGCCATCCGCCGTTGTGCTCGCCAAGTATGACGGCAGCTACACCGTGAAAAAGGGCGATAGCCTCTACGCGCTCGCCTTGCAGCTCAAGGTGCCAATGACCGAACTGCAACAGGTCAACGGCATTGCCGACGTGCGCAAAGTGCGTCCTGGCGCCATTCTGAAAGTGCCCGCTTCGTCGGTCGCCAGCCTCCCGGGTGCATCGGCGGCTGCCTCGACGTCGGTCGCGGCTGCGCCATCCCAACCCCAAGCCAAGTTGCCCACCGCCGTCGTGCAATCGGAAGCGTCCAGCACGATCGCGTCCACCACTCAACCCGTGGTCATCAACTCCAAGAAAGTGGCCGCAATTGACGTTGTGAAATCGGATGCGCCCGCAACCGAAGCCTCGACCGCCGCCGCACCCGTTGCTCCTGTAACCAAAGGCACCCAGATAGCAGCCGCTGGCGACGCAGCCGGTGCCGCGATGGGCAAACTGCGCTGGCCCGTCAAAGGCAAAGTCATCGGCTCGTTTGGTCCCCGGCCCGATGGCATCCACAATGACGGTGTGAATATTTCGGTGCCGCTTGGTACGGAAGTTCATGCCGCCGAGAGCGGTGAGGTGGTCTATTCGGGCAGCGAACTCAAAGGCTATGGCAACCTGATTCTCGTGCGCCATCTCAACGGCTGGATCACCGCCTACGCCCACAACGAAGAATTGATCGCCAAGCGCGGTGACAAGGTGAAACGCGGGCAAGTCGTCGCAAAGGCTGGCAAGAGCGGCCAGATCGACCAGCCCCAGGTCCACTTCGAACTGCGTCAAGGCTCCAAGCCGGTTGATCCTACCCCGTTCATGGAAAAACTCTGACCGGCGCTGAAAATCCCGAAATCGAAAATCCCGAAATCAAAATCCAAAGATAATCTCATTCAATGGCCGGGCTTGTCCCGGCCAATATGCTATAATGGACAATGTCGCGCACATCCCTCACGCAACCACATGACGATGCCGCGCGTTAAACTTACACTGAGCAACAGTTTTGGAGTGCACCATGCTGGCAAAACCCGAGTGGAACCCCGAACGCTACGAAGCTCCTCGCAAACCGGGGGCCGAATTTCACACACGCAGTGCCGACCGCTTTTTAATATTGGCCAAGATCGCGGCTGGCACATCGTTTCTTTTGGCCAGCTACTACGCGATGCACTGATAGCGGCGGACTACTTTTTTCCAACTTCCGCAACGAACAACTCTTTGACAATATCGCGCGCCCGAACCGGTGGGGCGTCGATGAACGGCATGGGACGGATCACGTCCAGGGCCGCTGCCCCCAGCCGGACGGTCAGCGCGCCGTTGAACGCGCCTTCGCCCAGCCGCCGCGACAAACGCCGCAGCACATCTTGACCAAAAAACTGCCCGATCAAATCGTCCGTCAATGCAACCCCGCCCGTTCCGACGATATGGGCCACCACCAGCTTGGCGAGCCGCAGCGATCCGATCACGCCAGGCCGCCCGCCATAGAGGCCCGCCAGCCGCCGCAATAGTCCGACGTTTTCAATGAGCACGTACCCGACCGCAATGATTGCCAGCGGCGACAGCGCCGTCACCGTCGAAACCCGCTTGGCCGACTTGAGCACCAGCGCCCGCGCCTGTGCATCGAGCGGTGCCATCAACTCGCGATCGGCCAGCGCAAGCAGACTGCCCGGATCGTGAATATCGCGCTCGTGCTCGGCAAGCCGCGCCAACGGCCAGCGCATCTCCGGTCGCGTCGCATACAATGCTTTCAGTCGCGCGAGGCCTTCGCGTTCGGCGTCTTTGTCCTTGGCGGCAAGGGCTGCATCCATATCCCGCCGCAACCGCCCCAACCGTGCGAGGCGCGCCAATCCCAAGACTTCCCGGCCGAACAACACCAGCCCCGAAAGCGCCGCCAGCGCGAGCAGCCCCGCCGCCGTCCACCCCAGCCAATCGTCCCGCGCCAGGGCAACCGACACAAAACGCATGAACGAAATCGACGCCGCCAGCGTGGCAAGGCTCACCAGTGCTGAAACGAAAATCGCCCCATAGCGGACCCCCCTGGAAACACCCGCCGCCGTCGGCAACGAAACCCGCGCGCCCTTTGTTCGAGCACCAGCGGCATCGCCGGCGTCATCTGTGCCACCGGGTCCCGCCTCGACCACGGGTTCGGGTGGCACCACTAAATGCGGATCGTTGGTGGCGAACACGCGCGGCCGCCGGGGATTTTGAGGCTCGGTCATGCGAGTTTGTCACCGATCAGAAATTCGATGGCCCGGTCGAGCCGGATATGAGGAAGCACCGCGCCGGTCGTACCCGGCATCGCCGTCACCCGTGGCGGCCGGAACCGCACAAACGCCTGCTCGCCAGCCCTCACAGCTTCGCTCGCAAACGCGCCGGCAGGATCTGCTGGCAAGTCGCCGGGAAACACACCCACCTCGGACTTGCCGTCGAACGTCTGGCCATCGAGGCGTTCGCCCGGTAGCGGCACGCCCAAGATGACCGCATACGTTTCCCGGCCTTCGCGCACTTCGGCTTCCCGTGTCGCGCGCACAGCCGAGACCGCCAGTACGCCGACATCGGCTCCCGCCGTGCTGGCCCGTCCGCTCGCCCGCTCCGTCGCCCGCTTTAAAATTGCTTCCAGCCGGTCGTGGCTTGAGTGATGAAGATGATCCGCCTTGGTTGCGCAAAACAGCAGCTTGTCGATGCGCGCGCCGGTCAGAAACGACAGCCAGCTCCCAGCGCCTGGCCGGAACGCCCTCATGACGCCCGTCAACGCCCGCTCAAGATCGGCCACCGCCCCGCCACCGCGATTGATCGCACCCAGCACGTCGATCAGCACGATCTGGCGGTCGAGCTTGCTGAAATGGTCCCGAAAAAACGGCTGGACCACGTTCGCCTTGTAGCTCTCAAACCGCCGCGCCATGAGGGCGTACATTGACGCGTTCTTGGCTCCCTCGTCTTGCGGCGCCAACGGGAAAAACGTCAGCAGCGGCGACCCTTCCAACTCGCCCGGCATCAAAAAGCGGCCCGGTCCCAGCGTTGCCTGTGCCTGATCGCTCGCCCGGTCGGCCTGAAGGTAGGCCGTATACAACTTAGCGCCCCGGATCGCCGTCTGCTCGTCGGCGGCCGATCCTGCTGAAACGCCCGCGAGGAACCCTAAGAACTCGGCCGCTGCCCCCGTCCGTTTGGGTGCCCGTGCCAATTCCAGCGCTTCCCGCGACCAGCTGTCATAACTATGATCGATC
>JANOVN010000419.1:0-12209 GCA_031417455.1 Hyphomicrobiaceae bacterium
ATGGTGATGGAGGTGAACTCGTCGCCGGGGCTTGAAGGCGTTGAGGGCGCAACCAGAATAGACGTTGCGGGCCAAATCATCGGATTTCTTGAATCTCATGCGCGTCCTGGCCTCACGGCAACTCGGGGTAAGGGATAAGTCACGGGGCAATTGATTACAGCGCCCCGGTTCGCCGCGTTCTGAAGCAAATCGCATTATTGTGGCCTTGCTTGAGATGGGGGGCGTCTCGTATCATTGAGCGACGCGGGTCGACCGGGTGATCCATGCGGCCGCGAGCAGGGACGAACGCAGGGTATGACGGAGCAGCATAAGAACTTTCCTGAGTTCTACGTGACCGCAGCCCAGCCGTGCCCTTATTTGCCAGGCCGTCTTGAGCGAAAGTTGTTCACTCATCTCAATGCCGACAAATCGCCGGGCATGATCGACAAGCTGCTGCGCGGCGGGTTCAGACGAAGCCAGAACATTGCGTACATTCCATATTGCGAAGGCTGCCAGGCCTGCGTTTCTGTGCGCGTGCGGGTCGATGCATTCGAGCCGGGACGGACGATGCGGCGGATCATCGAGCGCAACAGTGAATTGAAGCCGCGACGCATTGCGCCGGTGCCGACATCGGAGCAATACGGGCTGTTTCGCAGCTACATCGACAGCCGCCATTCGGACGGCGGCATGGCCGATATGAGCGTGCTCGATTACGCGATGATGGTTGAAGATAGCGTCATCGATACCTTCCTGACCGAATACCGGCTGAAACCGGACGGCCAGCCGCATCTGTCATTTCATGATCATCCCGAGAGTTGGCCACTTAAGGCGGTTGCGCTTTGCGACCGGCTCGCGGATGGAATTTCGATGGTCTACAGTTTCTACGACAGTGCCGGCGAAGCCGACAGTCTCGGCACCTATATGATCCTCGACACAATCGCGTATGCCAAGAGCCTAGGGCTGCCGTACTTGTATCTGGGCTATTGGATCGCGGGGTCGCGGAAGATGAACTACAAGACGCGGTTCCAGCCCCAGGAACATCTCAGTTCGAATGGCTGGGTTTCGTCGACGCCGCCCGGAAACGAGCCCTCACCAGACCAGCTGAAGCGCTGATGGCCAAGGCCCCCAAGATCCAGTTTGTCTGCCAGACATGCGGCGGGGCGCAACCTCGCTGGGTCGGCAAGTGTCCGGCCTGTGGCGACTGGAATACGTTGCTGGAGGAAGCCGAGGCGATTGCGGTTCCAGGCTCGGGGCTGTCGAAGGCATCGAAAGGGCGGCTCGTAACGCTCGAAACGCTGGCCAGCCGCAACGAGGAAGCCCCACGCTTTACAACTGGGATCGCCGAATTGGATCGGGTGACCGGTGGCGGCATCGTGCCGGGATCAGCGCTGTTGATTGGGGGCGAGCCGGGCATCGGCAAATCCACGCTGCTGCTGCAATTGGCGGCGAGCCTTGCCAGCGCGGGCCGCAAGGCTGTGTATTTTTCGGGCGAAGAGGCCACCGCACAGGTCCGGCTGCGGGCCGAACGGCTGGGGCTGTCGTCGGCACCTGTGATGCTGGCGGCCGAAACGAGCCTGTCGAATATTCTGGCGACGCTGAATGACATCGGGCGCGCCGATCTGGTGGTGATCGATTCCATTCAAACGCTCTGGGCCGATCAGCTCGACGGTGCGCCAGGAACCGTGGGGCAAGTGCGGGCCGCGACCCAGTCGCTGATCCGTTACGCCAAGACCGTTGGGGCGTCGCTGCTGCTCGTCGGTCACGTCACCAAGGAAGGGCAGATTGCCGGTCCCAAGGTGATCGAACACATGGTCGATACGGTGCTGTATTTCGAGGGCGATCGCGGGCACCCGTACCGTATTTTGCGGTCCGTGAAGAACCGGTTTGGCCCGACCGACGAAATCGGCGTGTTCGAGATGGTGCAGTCGGGCCTGCGCGAAGTCATGAACCCCTCCGAGCTGTTCCTCGGCGACCGCGATGCATCAAGCCCGGGGGCTGCGGTGTTTGCAGGGATCGAGGGGACGCGGCCGATCCTGGTCGAGATTCAAGCCTTGGTTGCGCCCAGTTCGCTGGGGACGCCACGACGGGCGGTGGTTGGATGGGACGGCGCGCGGCTGGCCATGCTGCTGGCGGTATTGGACGCGCGATGCGGCGTGTCGTTTGCACAGATGGACGTATATCTCAATGTCGCGGGCGGATTGAAGATCGCTGACCCGGCGGCAGACCTTGCAGCAGCGGCGGCCCTGCTTTCGTCACGTTGCGGTGTTCCCCTGCCCAAGGACGATGTCTACTTCGGGGAAATTTCGCTATCAGGCGCGATCAGGGCACCAAGCCATATGACCTCCCGGCTGAAAGAAGCGCAGAAACTCGGCTTTGGCCGCGCCGTCATTCCAGCGAGCGGGGAAGCGGATGCGGCATCGTTGTCCATCACTCTTGCACGGCATAGCCACCTCAAGGCACTTGCAGAGGCTGCAAACGCATGCGAGTGACTCGCATTCGTTCAGCGTCATTTCAAACAACAACAAACGGGATCCGTGAGCCATGATCGGACCGCTCAGCTATTTCGATGCCGCCTTGCTCGTACTTGGGCTGATTTCGGCGCTGCTTGCGATGTATCGCGGATTGATGCGCGAGTTGCTCTCGATCGTGTCGTGGGTGGTCGCGGCCGGCATCGCCTATCTCGCGTTCAAAAAGGCGCAGGACGGCATCGGCATCGAGATCGGCAAACAGATTGGTATGACCGGCAACAACGGGGCGATGGTCGGTGGCGGTATCGTCGCAGTACTGACCTTTCTGGTTATTCTCATCATCGTACACCTCATCACGACCCGGATTTCAGACGCGATTTTAGATAGCAGCGTCGGCATGATCGACCGCATACTGGGGTTCGTGTTCGGCTTTCTGCGCGGCGCGCTCATCATGGTCATCGTGTTCATGATCTACGAGGGCTTTTACCCCGAGAAAGACAAGCAGTTCGCCTGGGTTGCGCAGTCGAAGACTCTACCGTTCGTGCGCGGACCGGGGAACTGGATCAAAGGCATGCTCACGCAGTACGTAACGCCGGCGTTTGAAAAGACAAAGCCCGGCGACCAGCCGGGCTAAGTGGGATATTTCTTATATTTGGCCCCGTTTGGGCATGTTGTTGGATTTCGCCAGGTTCTCAACCCAACCTGCGAGCGTGTCAGCGGGCGGAGGCGCGGCGTTCGGTTTTGGCGCTCGGTATTTCACCGGCGGCAGCCAGCGCCTTGATGCAACGCTGCGAGAGCCGTGAGCCAACAGCACGCATGCACGAGCGGACGGCCGGGCTGTCAGGGTCATGCTTGCTGCAATGGGCGTAGTAGTCGGCGGCGCAAGCTATCTCGACGGCCATGCTGGCAGCCGACGCCCCGCCGGGGGTCAGCGCGAGCGTGGCACAGGTGACTGCGGCGGCCAATAGGCTGCGGCAGGTTGGAGACGTCAACTTCATTTCGATCTCTCCCAGGAAATAGCGGTCCTCATTGCCTAACGTGCCACAAGCCGGAGTGACTTACTGTTCCACAAAAAACACGGTCGCGTCCTTTGTGTGCAAGTGGCGCGACATTTAGTCTGCCTGATTCTGAACCGCGCGCGAGCGAGATTTTCCTTGAATTTGAAGAATTTGGGATCTGCGTGACAAACTTGGCGTTGGCCCATACTTGCTTCCAAAACACCGCGCGATCTAGCCCGCCGGTTTAAGAACGGGTGTGCTGGAGGAAGAAGCGGACCATTTCCCGGCTGGCGCAGGGGCCCTTGGGATCGGTGTAGGACCCCGCAGTGCTGCCGCCCGACCACGCATGGCCGCCGCCGTGGAGCGTCCAGTTTTCTAAGATGCTCTGGCCGGACTTATCGGAGTGGACGGTGCAGGTGTATGCGATGCCACCAGCGGATTCGTCCTTTTTCGACGTCAGCACGAAATTGCCGGTTGATTTGGATTGTTCGATGACCTGCGCGGCGTTGAGGAGGTTGACGGTCGTGTCGCGATCACCGTGGAAGACGATGGTAGGAACGACCCGAACCGAGGTCTTGATGGGGCCGGTTCCGCCCTGGCGCATCGCGCTCATTGCCGACGACATGTCGCTGGCGGCACCGCAGGCAAGGCCGGAATGTACACCGATGGCGGCATAGAGATCGGGATAGACTTGGCCCAGAACGGCAGCAGCAGCCCCACCCGCCGACAACCCGGCGACGTAGACGCGCATGGGATCGATGTTGAAATCACTCATGATCTTGCGGGTCAGACCGGCGATGAGAGAGGGTTCGCCTTCATCACGGTTCTGGTCATTGACGTTGTACCAGTTCCAGCATTTGCCTGGATTGGCCAGGGCGGATTGGCCAGGATAAGCGACGAGGAAGCCGTGTTCCTGCGCCAGTGCGTTCATGCCCGTTCCAGCGGCGAAGTCGTCGGGGGACTGGCTGCAGCCGTGCAGCATGACGATCAACGGCGCGGGTTGGCCGCGATAGCTCGCTGGAATGAACAGTTTGTAGGAACGCGTGCCAGCGTGCGCGGTGTAGGAGCGCTTTTCAAAGCGCGAGACGTGGGTGGGTTTGCGTGGATTGAGGCGCGTGCTGCAGGGATCAACGACTGGGGCCGGCGATACGAGCAAATCGAGGTAGTGCCCCAGGCGGGAGGCGACGTGGTGCTTCGCATCGGCTGCTTGATTGGGCGGGGCAACGTCGGGTGCGACAGGCGATTTGGCGGCCGCGGGCCATTTCTTCAGCAGGTTCAGAGGATTGATGGTGAGGGATGGCTTTGACGGCGTTGGATCGGCGCTTGGCTTAGCCATACCGATCGTTTGCTGGATCAGGGCCAGGGCTTCAGACAAGCGGCCCTTGCGCGTCAGTTTGGTTGCGTCGGCGATTTTTTCGGGAAGCTTTAAGGTCATGTGAGTCCTGCCAAAATTGCGTCAAGGGGGATCTGCCGCCAGATGGCTGCAACAGTGCCTGGTACTTGGTCAACGGATGCGGTCGCCAAGGGCCTTCTTGAGCGTGGGGTTGATCTGGAGCGCGCCCAGCACGTGGATCGAGCCGATGGTCCGCAGGGCCAGTTCAGTGGTGATGTCATCGGCGACGCTAGCAAGTCCCAGCACCTGGATATGGAGTTGTTCGCCCGCGGCGTCGGCGGCTTCGAGGTCTTGGCGGCTGTAGTGGCGCATCCCTAGTTCGAGCTGGAGCCTCGCAACCGAGCGCTTGACCGAGTCGTTATGGCGTTCAAGCTGGTTGCGGATCGCGGTCCGGATAAAGTCGGTGCGGTTGGAATAAAAGCCTTCGTTCACAAGCAGATCGATCTGACCTAGATCGACGTAGCCGAGGTTGATCGTGATTTTCTCGCTGTCGCCGAAGCCCTTGGGGCGAAATTCGCGCATGTTTGTCATGTTTTTACCATCCAAGCGCCATCTAGTGGGATGGTATTTAGATGGTTAATAGCGTTACGACAAGGGGTCAGCGGCGCTCTGACGCGCTCAGTTGAGCTAGTGACTAAGGCGCGGCTGGGTATTCTGCGACGAGATAGTAGGTGTTGACCCAGCCCTTGATGCCGTTGTGGGCGACGGGGCACCACTCCTGCTCGCAACTGCCGAGGATCTTCACCCCCTGAGCCTGCGGTGGGAGGGCGCCAATGGACGCATGATCCATCGAGGGGCCGTCGCGCACGTACAAGACGTCATCTTCGTCGACGCCAGCGACCATGAAGGTGGGGACGATGGCGAGCGAGCTTGTGGCCACAGACTGCATGATTGGGGCAGTGGGGCGGGAAGGTGGGGCGGCATTGGCCGATTTCGCGGCAGTGGCAGGTTTGGGTTTCGGAGGGGGCAAGGCTGCGACTTGGACAGGGGCGGCTTTGACTGCACGCGAAGGAGCGGATGCGGTTTGTGGCTGTGATGGCGCGCCAGCTTTGGAGAGCGAGGACAAGACGGGAGGAGGCATTGGCAAGATCGACGCTAACGTCTGGGTTTGGCGGGTAGGCTGGGCTTGTTGGAAAGGTTGGGCTTGCTGGAAAGGTTCGGCTTGGATGGGAGGCGGCTGCGGCCTCGATACCAGGGTGGCCGTGCCGGTTTTGCCGTCGTCACGGACCCAGTACAGCCGATCACCGTCCAGCCGGAGCCGGAGGCATTGGTTTTCAGCCTCAAACCAAGTGTTCCACTTGTGGCAGAGGCGATCCTTCTCGACCCACCAGCGGCCCTTGTCGGTGGCCGAGCCCAAAATCCATGACAGATTGCCCGCATCCCCGGTAACTTGGCCGTTGTCGAGATAATGAATGGGGACGGTGGCGGCCAACGGCGTGTCGAGGCGGATGGTGGAGCCCGAGAAGGTTTCCCGGATCGCGTGCCCGTTGATCGGCTGCGGCTCGGCATAGGCAACCGTCGCCAACAGCACGGCGGCGATAATGGGAAAGACCCGAAACATACGACAATCCACACATAGTTTTCGTTTTTTGCTCACGTCAGCTTGCAACAAGACTGTGTCAGGAAGGGGGAACAGCGCCCGTCAATATTGAGCTGGATGGGAAGGGCACGAGCCCTGGCCGGTTCGACCGGCGTTTCACAGCGCGGTTTTTACACAACGGAAACTGAAGATACGTGTGGCCAGTAGCGCGCCGCGTCATCGCGGCGTATGGTGCGCCAGCGCAGTGACACTTAGATGACGAGCAGGAGCCTGCGGGCTACGCTCGCCAGTGTGCCTGCATTATGTGATGGAGACCATCGATGACAGATCTGCCAAGCGCTGTTTCGTCCGATGATGAATTGCCCGCTGATAGCCAAACTTCTTACGAAGATCCCCTGTCGCGATATGGCGACGACCGCCTCCGAGAGGAATGCGGCGTGTTTGCCGTGTTCGGGCACCCCGACGCTGCTGCACTCACAGCACTCGGGTTGCATGCACTCCAACATCGCGGACAGGAAGCAGCCGGCATCGTAAGCTACGATGGTCGGCAATTTCATTCCGAGCGTCATCTCGGGCTCGTTGGCGATCACTTTAACGCCAAGAGCGTCATCGAGGGCCTCAAGGGTCGGATGGCGGTTGGCCATAACCGGTATTCGACAACGGGTGAGTCAAGTCTGCGCAACATCCAACCGCTGTTTTGCGAAATCGACACGGGCGGGTTTGCGGTTGCCCACAACGGCAATCTCACCAACGCGCAGCTCCTGCGGCGCGAACTGATCTCATCGGGCGCGATTTTCCACGCGACCTCCGACACCGAAGTCATTTTGCATCTTTTGTCGCGCTCCAAAAAGCGCCGGACGGTGGAGCGGTTCGTTGAAGCGCTGCGTCAGATCGAAGGCGCATATGCGCTGGCTTGTTTGACCGACAACATGCTGATCGGCGCGCGCGATCCCGTAGGCATCCGTCCGCTGGTGCTGGGCCGGTTGGGTGAAGCCTATGTACTGGCGTCGGAAACCTGCGCGCTCGACATCGTCGGGGCGACGTTTGAACGTGAGATAGACAACGGCGAAGTCGTGGTCATCACCGACAACGGGCTAGAAGTTCATCGCCCCTTCCCGCGCCGCCCTGCGAGGCCGTGCATTTTCGAGTATATCTACTTTGCACGTCCCGACAGCGTCGTAGCTGGCCGGACCGTCTATTCGGTGCGCAAGGAAATGGGGGCGGAACTCGCCCGCGAACAGCCAACCGAGTGCGACGTCATTGTCCCGATCCCCGATTCGGGCGTCCCGGCGGCAATCGGTTATTCGCAGTTCTCGGGCGTACCGTTCGAGCTCGGCATCATTCGCAATCACTATGTCGGCCGCACGTTCATCGAACCCGAACAGCGTATCCGGGCGCTTGGCGTGAAGCTCAAGCATTCGGCCAATGCCAGTGTCGTTCGCGGCAAGCGGATCGTGTTGATCGACGACAGCGTGGTGCGCGGAACGACCTCCAAGAAGATCGTTCAACTGATGTATGAAGCCGGCGCAAAGGAGGTCCACATGCGGATCGCGTGTCCGCCGATTATGTACTCGGATTTCTACGGCATCGATACGCCGAGCAAGGCTCATCTGCTGGCGGCAACGACCGATCTTGAAGGTATGCGCGCCTATATGGGCGCCACGTCGCTGGCGTTCCTATCGGTCGAAGGCGTTTACCGCTCGTGCGGGCACGAGGTTCGCAACGCCCAGCAACCCCAGTTCAGCGACCATTGTTTTACCGGCGACTACCCAACAACTTTGACGGACCAGACGGGTGAAAGCCCCCAGCGTGAGTTGTCGCTGCTGGCCGAATAGCAAGAGGCAAAGGCTAAGTGAAGCGGCTAGAAGGACGTATTGCGTTGGTGACCGGCGCGTCGCGCGGCATCGGCAGGGCGGCGGCATTGGCACTGGCCAAGGAAGGCGCGCACGTCGTCATCACCGGGCGTACGACGGGAGCGCTTGAGGAACTCGACGACGAGATCCAGGAAGCGGGCGGCAAGGCGACCATTCTGCAACTCGACCTCAAACGGCTGGAGAAGGTCGATCAACTCGGGCCGACGCTTTATCAGCGGTGGGGTCGCCTCGATATTCTGGTTGGCAATGCTGGGATGCTTGGCAATTTGACGCCGCTCGCTCATGTGACGGACGACGCCTGGACCAGCGTGATGACGGTCAATCTGGCGGCCAACTGGCGGTTGATCCGCACGCTCGATCCGCTGTTGCAGCGCTCGGATGCGGGACGGGCGATTTTCGTGACCTCGGGGGCCGCCCAGAAGGCGACAGCCTATTGGGGGCTGTATGCGGCCTCCAAGGCGGCGCTCGATACACTGGTCAAGACGTATGCGGCGGAGAACGCGACGACCAAGGTGCGAGTGAACTTGATAAATCCGGGGCCGACGCGGACCCACATGCGGGCGAAGGCCTATCCAGGTGAAGACGCCAACACCCTCCCAACACCCGATGAGATCGCGCCGCTGTTTGTGGAATTAGCGCTGCCGACGTGCGAGCAGAACGGGCAAGTGGTGGCGTATCGGTCATGGCGGATGACGCACACGGGGTAGGGTGTTCTGCGTACCGGGTTCCTGCTCGGGGAAGTGAGGGGTAAGGCGCTCTGTCCGCTTGGCTTGTTTTGCCGCAAAACCGCTCACACCCCGGCCTTCGCGGGGGCATGCTTTTCCCGGAAGCACGCTAGAACTCGACAACCAGCCCATCGTAGGCCGGTTCGACGCCAGCGGGGAGTTCGCGGCGGAGGCGGTCGTAGTCGAGATCGCTGGTCATGTGGGTGAGGATCGCGCGCTTGGGTTTGAGCTTCCCGATCCATTCCAGCGCCCGTTTGACATGGAAATGGCTCGGGTGGGGCGTGAAGCGCAGGGCATCCACGATCCAGACGTCGAGGCCTTCGAGGTGGCGCTCGGAGCCGTCGACGAAACCGGAAATATCGGGGGAATAGGCGACGTTGCCGAACCGGAAGCCGAGACTTTGGATGTCGCCGTGCTGTTGGGCGACCGGCAGCGCGGTGATCGAGCCAACAAGGCCTTTGATCTCAACTGGCGTGCCGGGCGTGATCGTGTGGGCGGTCAGGATCGGCGGGTAGCTCGACCCTTCCGGCGATTTGAAGCAGTAGTCAAAGCGGGTTTCGAGGACAGCTCTGGTGGCGGCATCGAGATAGACCGGGATGCGGCGCTTCATGGTGTAGGCGACCATGCGCAGGTCGTCGATGCCGTGGGTGTGGTCGGCGTGGTCGTGGGTGTAGAGGACGCCGTCAAGCGCGGTCAGGCGGACGCCGAGGAGCTGCTCACGCAGGTCGGGGCCGGTATCGACGAGCACGGTGGTGCGTCCAGCGGGTTCATCGCGCTCGACGAGGACAGAGCAGCGGCGGCGGCGGTTCTTTGGCTGCTCAGGGTCGCAATGGCCCCACATGGCGGCAACGCGCGGAACGCCGCCCGAAGCACCGCAACCCATTATGGTAAGGCGGTAACTCATGCGGCTGCCGCCGGGCGTTTGGCCTTCGTGAACAGGCGGAAGAAATTGTCGGTGGTCGCCTTGGCAAAGACTTCGGCTGGGAGGCCGCGCGCTTTGGCGAGAGCGGCTGCGGTGTGGACGACGTAGGCGGGTTCGTTGGTGCGACCGCGGAACGGCTCGGGCGCTAAGAAAGGCGCATCGGTTTCAACCAGGATCCGGTCTAAGGGAATTTCACAGGCAATGTCGCGCAGGGCTTGGGATTTCTTGAAGCTGACGACGCCGGTGAAGGAAACGTAGAGGCCGAGATCGACCGCCCGGAGCGCGAGTTCCCGGCCGCCGGTATAACAATGGAGGATCGCAGGGAAGGGGCCCTTGGCGTGCTCTTCAATCAGGATGGCTTGCGTGTCGGCGTCGGCGTCGCGGGTGTGGATTTCGAGCGGAAGCCCGGTTTTCCGGGCGGCGGCGATATGGGCGCGGAAGCCGTCGGCCTGGTTCTGGGCGGTCGATTTTTGGTAGTAGTAGTCGAGGCCCGCTTCGCCGATGGCGACGACCTTTGGGTGCCTCGAAAGGGCGACGATTTCGGCGGTGGTGATGCCCGCTTCCTCGTCGGCATTGTGGGGATGCGTGCCGATGGACGCCCAGACGTTGGGGTGACGGTCGATGATGCGTTGCAGGCGCTCAAAGCGGCGGATGTGGGTCGAGATTGTCACCATGGTGCCGACGCCTGCTTGATGAGCGCGTGCGACGACATCATCGAGGGTTGCCTCGAAGTCGGGGAAGTCCAGGTGGCAATGGTGATCGACGAGCATTCACAAACTCCAAGGGGCCATCGAAGCACGTGAAGGCCAAAGGGCGCGCCCTTCGAAAGCCCTGACCTTAGGTAAGGGGTCCAGGGGATGCATCCCCTGGCCTTCACTTCGGACTACGTTGGCTTTTCCTTCTTCGGCTTCTTTTCCCTTGGCGGCTTTGGCGGCGGGGCCACAACCTCGACGACGGGTTCGACAAAGCGCGGGAAGACGCCAACGGGCTGCGGCAACTGCAAGCCGGCTATTAGGCGTCCGTCAGAGCCCAGCGCCCTGAACGTGCGTTGACTGGCGTCTTGAGCCAGCAGGTCGAGGATCTTGTTGGCGCTTTCGGGCATGGCAGGAAGCGCCAGGATCGCCAACTGGCGGACGACTTCGGCGGTGACGTACAGGATCGTTCCTTTGCGTTCTTGAGTGTGGCTCTTGTCGAACGGCTTTTCAGACGCGAAATACCGGTCGGCGTCGCCGATGACGGCCCAAGCGGTGTCGAGCCAGACCTTGATGGCCTGGGTGTCCATGGCAGCGCGGGCCTTGGCGTACATGCTATCGGCAGCGGCAAGGATTGCTGTGTCGGCATCGGTGAATGGACCCGGTGCTGGGACGACGCCGTCGAAGTTCTTGGCGATCATCGACAGCGAGCGTTGGGCGAGGTTGCCCAGGCCGTTCGCCAAATCGGCGTTCATGCGAGTGACGATGGCTTCGTGCGAGTAGCTCCCGTCTTGGCCAAAGGAGACTTCGCGCAGAAAGAAATAGCGCACGGGATCGAGGCCGTAGGCGGACACGAGGTCGAACGGGTCGAGCGTGTTGCCGACCGACTTCGACATTTTTTCGCCCCGGTTCAACACGAAGCCGTGGGAGAAAATGCGCTTAGGTAGCGAGACACCAGCCGACAACAGGAAGGCCGGCCAGAACACGGCATGAAAGCGCGTGATGTCCTTGCCGATGACGTGAACGTCGGCTGGCCATGAGGCCCAGCGCGGATTGCTTTCATCGGGGAAGCCCGCACCGGTGATGTAATTGGTCAGCGCGTCGACCCACACGTACATGACGTGGCCGGGATGGCCTGGAACCGGGATGCCCCAATCCAGCGTCGTGCGAGAGACGGACAGGTCTTCGAGGCCGCCTTTGACGAAGCTCACGACTTCGTTGCGGCGTTCGGGCGGCAAAATGAAATCGGGGTGCCGCTCGTAATGGTTGAGCAGTGCGTCCTGATATTTGGACAGGCGGAAGAAGAAAGTCTCCTCCTCCGACCACTCGACGGGCGTGCCTTGGCCGCCGACACGCACGCCATCGTCGCGCACGGTCGTTTCGCCTTCGGCGTAATAGGCTTCATCGCGGACGGAGTACCATCCTGCGTATTTCTTGACGTAGATGTCGCCCGACGCTTCCATGCGGCGCCAGAGTTCCTGGCACGACTTGTAGTGCCGCTCCTCAGTCGTGCGGATGAAGTCGTCGTTCGACAGCCCGAGCGCCTTGGCCATGTCCTGGAAGCGGGCGGCGTTGCGGTCGGCGAGCGCGCGCGGCGTCAGACCTTCTTTTGCCGCAG
>JANOVN010000420.1:0-6568 GCA_031417455.1 Hyphomicrobiaceae bacterium
TCGGCGCTTTGACCAGTGAACGACTGATCGCTTGGGGGGGTAGGGCGGCTTCACGGCGACGGTTCTAGCACTGCCTTATGCTCAAACGTATGGAAAAGTCGGTGTGCGGGGGATTTGATCTTTCTCCATTTGGACGAAGGCGGCAAGGCTGGGTCAAAAAACGGTGGGCTGGCTTGCGTAACCAATTTCTAGACCAATGTTTGCTTGTCTGCAGTTTTCTGCTCGATATTCTCCTTTTCCTACTCGCGGCCACCCCCTCCCCCCCGCGCGGATATCCCTCACGGTCAGGGTCAGAACGCATCCGTGAAGGATATAGTTGACAAACCGTCGCACTCGATTGAGCTGGTACGTAAGGCTTCAATCACGAAAACCAGCAGGATGCTTCCATGACCGATGACGCCAGCAATCATGCGGCCGAAGATAAAGAATGGGCGGAGGCGATTGCATCCGTCATTGCGGTCGATGGACCGCGACGGGCGGATGAGCTGCTGGTCAACGTCGTCGATATCGCGCGGCGCAGCGGGGCGAAACTGCCGTTCTCGGCAAACTCTGCGTATATGAACACGATCCCGCCCGACGAGGAGCCGACGCATCCCGGCGACCGCGAGATCGAGCACAAGATCCGTTCGGCGGTGCGCTGGAACGCGATGGCGATCGTGCTGCGAGCAAACAAGGACAGTTCCGAGCTTGGCGGGCATATCGCAAGCTTCCAGTCGGCGGCGACGCTGTATGACACCGGGTTCATGCATTTCTGGCACGGGGCGGAAGGCGATCACGGCGGGGATCTCATTTATGTGCAGGGGCATTCGTCGCCGGGGATTTATGCGCGGGCGTTCATCGAAGGCCGGTTGAGCGAAGATCAGCTCATCAATTTCAGGCAAGAAGTGGGCGGCAAGGGAATACCGTCGTATCCCCATCCCTGGCTGATGCCGGATTTCTGGCAGTTCCCGACGGTGTCGATGGGCCTTGGGCCGTTGATGGCGATCTATCAGGCGCGCTTCCTGCGGTATCTTGAAGGACGCGGGATTGCCAACACGTCGCGCCGTCACGTCTGGGCGTTCATGGGCGATGGGGAAATGGACGAGCCAGAAAGCCTCGGCGCGATCTCGCTCGCCGGGCGCGAAAAGCTCGACAATCTGGTGTTCGTCATCAACTGCAACTTGCAACGGCTCGATGGACCGGTGCGCGGAAACGGCAAAATCATTCAAGAGCTTGAGGGAGATTTTCGCGGGGCGGGCTGGAACGTCATTAAGGTCGTTTGGGGTTCGGGATGGGACGAACTGCTGGCCGGGGATGTGACGGGCCGGTTGCGGCAGTTGATGGAAGAGTGTGTCGACGGGGAATATCAGACGTTCAAGTCGAAGGATGGCACCTATATCCGCGAACATTTCTTCGGGCGGTATCCCGAAACGGCGGCAATGGTGGCCGATTGGCCGGATGAGAAGATCTGGAAGCTGACGCGCGGCGGGCATGATCCGCGCAAAGTGTTTGCCGCTTACAAGGCAGCGGTCGAACATACCGGGCAGCCGACGGTGATCCTGGCTAAGACGGTCAAGGGTTACGGTATGGGTGAGGCAGGCGAGGGCATGATGATTGCTCATCAGGCCAAAAAGATGGGCGAGGGGCCGCTGCGGCAGTTCCGCGATCGGTTCCAAATTCCGGTGGCCGACGCGGATCTCGCCAAGCTGCCGTTTATCAAGTTCGCGGAAGGATCGCGCGAGCTTGAGTATATTCGTGCGCACCGCAAGGCCCTGCATGGGCCGCTGCCGAAGCGGTTGGAGAAGTCGACTGTCAAGCTCGAAATTCCCCCGCTGTCGACGTTTGATGCGCAACTCAAGGGGTCCGAAAGCCGCGAGGTTTCGACCACGATGGCGTTCGTGCAGATGCTGACGAAGCTGATGCGCGACAAGAGCCTTGGTCAGCGGATCGTGCCGATCGTGCCAGATGAGAGCCGCACGTTCGGGATGGAAGGCATGTTCCGGCAATTCGGGATTTTCTCGCAGGTGGGGCAGCTCTACAACCCGCAAGATGCCGACCAGCTTATGTTTTATAAAGAGAGCAAGAGCGGGCAGGTGCTCGAAGAGGGCATCAACGAGGCGGGCGCTATGTCGTCGTGGATTGCGGCGGCGACGTCGTACTCGGCGTCGAACCAGCCGATGATTCCGTTCTACATCTACTATTCAATGTTCGGCTTTCAGCGGACTGGCGATTTGGCTTGGGCGGCGGGCGATATGCGCGCGCGCGGCTTCATCGTCGGCGGCACGTCGGGGCGCACGACACTCAACGGGGAAGGTCTGCAGCACGAGGACGGGCATAGCCACATTCTGTCGTCGACGATCCCTAACTGCGTGTCATATGACCCGACGTTTGGGTACGAGCTGGCGGTTATCATGCACGACGGCCTTCGGCGCATGTATGGCGAGCAGGAGGATGTTTATTATTACATCACGACGCTCAACGAGAACTACGTCCATCCAGCAATGCCCAAGGGCGCGGAGCCCGGCATCATCAAAGGGATGTACCTGCTGAAGGAATCGACGGCGAAGGCTGGACGCAAGGTTCAGTTGATGGGGTCGGGGGCGATCCTGCGAGAGGTCATCGCGGGGGCTGAATTGCTCGAAAAGGACTTCGGTATATCCGCCGACATCTGGAGCGTGACGAGCTTTACGGAATTGCGCCGCGACGCGCTCGATGTCGAGCGTTGGAACATGCTGCATCCCGAAGAGCAGACGCGGGTGCCGTATGTCACCAAGTGCCTCGCCGCGCGGGGCGATCATCCCGTTATTGCGTCGACCGACTACATGAAACTGTTTGCCGATCAGATCCGAGGGTTTGTGCCGGGCAACTATAAAGTGCTCGGGACAGATGGGTTTGGCCGGTCGGATTATCGCGCCAAGCTGCGGACGTTCTTCGAGGTCGACCGGCATTATGTGGCGGTGGCGGCGTTGAAGGCGCTGGCGGAAGAAAACAAGATCCCCTCCAAGACCGTGACCGAGGCCATCCGTAAGTATGGGTTGGATACCGAGCGGCCTAGCCCGGCGCGAATTTAGCGGGGGGCGTTAAACCCCTCACCCCAACCCTCTCCGTCATCCTGATTTGCCCTGCGGAGCAGGGATGGGAGAGGGGGCAGAATGAACTGACTGACTTCTCGGCGTTTTCTTTCGACCCCCCACCCCAACCCTCTCCGTCGTCCTGATTTGTCCTGCGGAGCAGGGATGGGAGAGGGAAGACGATAAATCGACCTTTTGTAACTTCCCTCATTGAGCTTACGAGAACCCCCCATGGCCACTCTTGACGTGAAGATCCCTGACATCGGCGATTTCAAAGACGTGCCGGTGATCGAAGTATTTGTGAAAGTCGGGGATGTACTGAAGGCGGAGGATCCGATCCTCACGCTGGAGTCGGACAAGGCGACGTTGGAAGTGCCGTCGCCGTTGGCGGGCAAGGTCGTCGAGGTGCTCATCAAAACCGGCGATAAGGTTTCGATGGGGTCGCCCGTGCTGCGGATGGAAGCAGCGGGGAGCGAAGGGGCTAGTCCGAAAGCTGGGGCGCCTGCTGCTGCGGCACCGGCGGCGGCGGCCAAGACTGCGGCTCCGGCAGCTCCGGCGGCGCCTGCTGCTGCGCCCGACAGTGGGCCGCGCCGGACGTTGCCGCCGCCGATGGGGCTGGATTTTGGCAATGCGCACGCAAGCCCGAGCGTGCGGCGACTGGCGCGCGAACTCGATGTCGATCTGACAGCGATCAAGGGGACGGGCGATAAGGGCCGGGTGACGCTCGGCGACGTGAAGACTGCTCTTAAAGGCTCGGGTGGTGGTGTTTCGGGCGGATCGGGTATTCCCGAAATCCCGGCGCAGGATTTCGCCAAGTTCGGTGAGATCGAAGTAAAGCCGTTGTCGCGGCTCAAGAAGCTGTCGGGCGCGCACCTGTCGCGGGCGTGGTTGAACGTGCCGCTCGTTACGCACACCGACGAAGCCGACATTACCGACATTGAAGCGTACCGTAAGATGCTGGATGGGGCGGCGAAGGAAAAGGGCTACCGGGTGACGCTGCTGGCGTTCCTGCTGAAGGCGTCGGTTTCGGCGCTCAAGGCGTTTCCGGAATTCAATGCCTCGCTGTCGCCCGACAAGGGCAGCCTGATTTACAAGAAGTATTACAACATCGGGGTTGCGGTCGATACGCCCGACGGGCTGGTCGTGCCGGTCATCAAGAACGTGGATAGCAAGGGCATCACCGAGCTTTGCCACGAGCTTGGTGCGTTATCAAAGCGGATGCGCGATGGCAAGATTGCGCCGGCGGATATCTCGGGCGGGACGTTCTCGATTTCGAGTTTGGGCGGGATCGGCGGCACGAACTTTACGCCGCTCGTCAGCGCGCCTGAGGTCGCCATTCTGGGCGTGCCGCGTTCGACGATGAAGCCGGTTTGGGATGGTCAAGCGTTCCAGCCGCGTCTGATGCTGCCGCTGTGTGTGTCCTACGATCACCGGGTGATCGACGGGGCGCTGGGTGCGCGCTTCACGCGGCATCTGGCGGCTATGATCGAGGATGTGCGGCAGCTGGTGCTTTAATGGCAGGGTAGCCCCCTCACCCCGACCCTCTCTGCATATTGAAGTGCCCTGCTTGGCAGGGACGGGGAGAGGGGGAAGTGGTTTTCATTCCATCGTTTTCACAGTGGTGAGAGATTTCAAATGAGCCGGCAAGAAATTCGTGTTCCTGACATTGGCGATTTCAAGAATGTACAGATCATCGAGGTGCACGTTGCGCCGGGGGCTGTCGTCAAGCCCGAGGATCCGCTGATTACACTTGAGTCGGATAAGGCGAGTTTGGAAGTTCCCTCGCCGGTGGCGGGCTCGATTGTCGAGGTGACGGTCAAGGTTGGCGACAAGGTCTCGCAGGGGGACCTGATCGGATACATCGAGGCGGCGGGAGCGGGTGCTGGAGCGCCTAAGAAGGCGGATGCGCCAAAGGCTGCTGCGGCACCGGCGGCACCGGCACCCGTGGCGGGACCGGCGTACAAGGGCACCGTCGATGTGACTTGCGATGTGGTCGTGATCGGCGCGGGGCCGGGCGGATATTCGGCGGCGTTCCGGGCGGCTGACCTTGGCAAGAACGTGGTGCTGATCGAGCGGTTCGCGACGCTTGGCGGGGTGTGCTTGAACGTCGGGTGTATTCCCTCGAAGGCGCTGCTGCATACGGCGGCGGTGATGGATGAAGTGAAGACGATGGCGGCGCATGGCATTTCGTTTGCCGCCCCTACGGTCGATCTGGCCAAGCTGCGGACGCACAAGGAACAGGTGGTGGCGAAGCTGACCGGCGGGCTCGCCGGTATGGCGAAGGCGCGCAAGGTCAACGTCATTTGCGGCACGGCGAAGTTTGCGGACGCCCATCATCTTGAGGTCGAACTCGAGGGCGGGAAGAAGCAGGTGGTTGGGTTTGCCAATGCGATCATCGCTGCGGGCTCGGAAGCGGTTCGGTTGCCGTTCATGCCCGAAGATGCGCGCGTGGTGACGTCTACCGGCGCGCTCAAGCTGCCGTCGATCCCCAAGACCATGCTCGTCATCGGCGGCGGGATTATCGGCATGGAAATGGCAACCGTCTATTCCACGCTGGGGTCGCGCGTGGATGTGGTCGAGCTGCTTGACGGGTTGATGGCCGGCGCGGATCGCGACCTCGTCAAGGTCTGGGAAAAGAAGAACGCGCCGCGCTTTGACAAGATCATGCTGAAGACGAAATGCACGGGAGCTGTGGCCAAGAAGGACGGCATTCATGTGACGTTTGAGGGCGAGAAGGCTCCCAAGGAAGCGCTGCGTTACGACATGGTGCTGGTCGCTGTGGGCCGGACGCCGAATGGACGCAAGCTGGACGCGGACAAGGCGGGCGTGGCGGTCGACGCGCGCGGGTTCATTTCCGTTGACAAGCAGATGCGGACGAACGTGCCGCATATTCTCGCCATTGGCGATATCGTCGGGCAGCCGATGCTCGCCCACAAGGCCGTGCATGAGGGGCATGTGGCGGCGGAAGTTGCGGCCGGTAAGAAGAGCTATTTCGAGCCGCGGCAGATCCCGTCGGTTGCCTACACCGATCCCGAAATTGCGTGGGCGGGCGTGACCGAGGACGAGTGCAAGGCGAAGGGAATCGCTTTTACCAAAGCGATGTTCCCGTGGGCTGCTTCGGGGCGCGCGATTGCCAACGGGCGCGATGAAGGTTTCACGAAGCTGATCTTCGACGCCACCACGCACCGGGTGATTGGCGGCGGAATTGTCGGTACGCACGCGGGCGATCTGATCGGCGAGGTGTGCCTTGCGGTCGAGATGGGCGCGGACGCGGGCGATATCGCGCACACGATTCATCCACATCCCACGTTAGGCGAGTCGATTGGGATGGCAGCCGAGGTCGCCGAGGGGACGTGTACCGATCTGCCGCCGGTCAGGAAGAAGTAGCGGGATGGGCGGTGCTTGCTTCGCGATAAGGGCTGCCGCCCTTAACCCGCTTGAGGGGTGCCCCCACCAACACCCCCCGTTTTTGGGACTTAGGAAAATGTAGGGGAGCAGGTGAGGGGGTGTGGGGTTGT
>JANOVN010000421.1:0-4264 GCA_031417455.1 Hyphomicrobiaceae bacterium
CCTTGTCGAATTCCGCTCGTTTGAAATGCCACCTCACGCCCGCATGAGCCTCGCGCAGCAACACCTCCTGCGCGCCCTGATCGTCATGTTCTGGGAAAAGCCATACCGCCAGAAACTCGTCCGCTGGGGCACCTCACTCCACGACCGCTTCATGCTGCCCCATTACGTGTGGTCCGACTTCAAGAACGTGATCGCCGATCTGCGCACCGCTGGCCTCCCCGTCGCAGCCGATTGGTTCGTCCCCCA
This sequence comes from Hyphomicrobiaceae bacterium, assembly GCA_031417455.1. GTDB lineage: Bacteria > Pseudomonadota > Alphaproteobacteria > Rhizobiales > Hyphomicrobiaceae > JANXVY01. The sequence goes on from JANOVN010000421.1 coordinate 247, forward strand.
CCTCGACTTCCGCTTCCCCCGCTTTGGTAAGATCGAAGCGTGCGACATCACGCTCGAAGTCCGCCAAGCCCTCGAACCCTGGCACGTTTTGGGCGAAGAGGGGGCCCCCGGCGGCACGGCGCGCTACGTCGACAGTTCCGTCGAACGCGTCCAGGTCAAAGTTCGCGGCATGACCCGCGATCGCTACATCGTCGCCTGCAATGGCCGCCCGGTCCCGCTCACCCCGACCGGCACCATCGGCGAAGCAGTCGCTGGCGTACGCTACCGCGCCTGGCAACCGCCCTCCGCGCTCCACCCGACAATTGCGCCCCACGTCCCCCTTACCATCGACATCGTCGATACGTGGTCGGGTCATTCCGTGGCCGGCTGCCGTTACCACGTCGCCCATCCCGGCGGCCGCAGCCACGACACCTTCCCGGTCAACTCTTACGAAGCCGAAGGCCGCCGCCTCTCACGCTTTGAAACCATCGGCCACACACCGGGCCGCATGGCCGTCGCCCGACCCACTATTGACCCCGACTTCCCCCTGACCCTCGACCTCCGCCGTCCCGTCTAATCACTGAAAACACGGGTTGAGCGGCCAGCCCTTTCTGACCAAAGCGCCCAGAGGGTGCCGGGCCGTGGCCCAGACTCAAACGGATTGGCCTCCTTCAAGCCAATCCGTTTGAACGCAAAAGAGCAGTGGTGAAAACCAACCACACCTCATGGCCCAAATCATGAGCAATTTTCGTTTGATAGCTTGCGTTCGCGACGAACCGCCCCAATAGTCGCAGTCACACGATGCCTGCACTTGTCAACCTGAGGATGCCGAACGCGGTGACGGTCAGTGCTGCCACGACTGTCAGGGCCGACCCAGCAGACATCACCGCTGTGTTGGCGGCCTACCGGTCATCTCAAAGCCATTGCTACGACGAATTCCTGGGCCCGGACGGCAAGCCACGGCCCCACTGGCACGCTTGGCTTTCGGCCATCGGCAATATTCCCGCCCTCGACCGCGCGTCGCGAGCCACCCGCCTCGACCGCCGCGTCCGCGAGACGGGCATCGCCTACGACATCTACGCCGACCCGAGCAAGCCCTCGCAACGCTGGCACCTCGACCTCACGCCGGTCATCTTTTCCGCCTCGGAATGGCACTGGCTCGAACGCGCCCTGACGCAACGCGCCCGCCTGTTCGACGCCATTCTCAACGACGTCTACGGCCCTCAACGCCTGATGCGCAGCGGCCACGTTCCGCCCGAACTGGTGTTCTCCGACAGCACCTATCTTCGCCCCTGCCAGCACATTCTCCCCGCCGCCGGGCAGCTCCAATTCTATGCCGCCGACCTGGCGCGCGGCCTGGACGGCCAATGGCGCGTTATCGACAACCACACCGAAACCCTTGCCGGCCTCGGCTTCGCGCTCGCCAACCGCGTCGTCCATAGCCACATCGCAGGCGACATCTTCAAACAATGCAACGCCGTCCGTCTCGCCAACTATTTCCAGGAAATGCAGTCGGCGTTGACCGCCCACTCGGGCCGCAAGAATGCCCGCACCGCCCTGCTGACGCCTGGCCCACATCACGCCGACTACTTCTCGCATGCCTACTTGGCGCGCTACCTTGGCTACCTCCTCGTCGAGGGCAGCGACCTCGTGACCAAGGGTAGCCAGATCTACCTCAAGACCCTTGAGGGCCTGAAAAACATCGACCTTTTGATCCGCTGCGTCGATGGCCGCTCGGTTGATCCGCTTGAACTCGACCCTGGCGGATTTGAGGGCCCCGCCGGTCTCATCCGCGTCTGCCGCGATAGCCCTCGCCTTGTCGTCAACGCGCCGGGCACCGGCCTCGTCCAGAATCGCGGCTTTGGTGCCTGCCTGCAAAATCTCGCCAGCGAACTGCTGGGCGAAAATCTGTTGCTGCCCGATGCGCCGCGCTGGTGGCTCGGCGACCCGCAAAAGCGCGCTCACGTCCTCGCAAACCTCGAGCACTTCGTCATCCGCAAGGCCCAGGAAGGCACCGGGCGTCCGGGCCAAGCAGCCCTCGGCCAGGACCCGCAAGCGCTGACCAGCAGCGAACGGCAGCTGCTCGAACGCGAGATCGCCCTCCACGGCCACCGCCTCGTCGCCGAAGAGAAAATCGGCTTCAGCGCCGCCCCGGTCTTGAGCGCAAACGGCCCAGACCATGCGGGCCTTGCCCCGCGCCCGTTCGCCGTCCGCATGTTCGTGACCAGAACCGCGTCAGGTTACATTGCCATGCCCGGCGGCCTTGCCATGTCGGTCGACCCCGACCGCGCCGTTGCCCTGAGCGCGCCCGACGGCCACACCCGCGACGTTTGGATCGTCTCCGACGCCGAACAGGCCCCCCACATCAGCTTGTGGCGTCCAACCGTTGAAAACGCCCGCGTCGAACGCTCGCAGCGCGTCATCCAAAGCCGCGTCGCCGACGACCTGTTCTGGCTTGGCCGCTACACCGAGCGCGCCGACTGGACCATGCGCGTCATGCGCAGCGCGCTGCGCCGCGTCACTGAAGACAGCGGACCCGCCAGCGGCCGCCGCGGGGCCCGCAAGTGCCTCGAACTCATGTTGGGCATCGACGCCAAACACCCAGCCTCGACCGCCAAACCCGCCGACCGCGAAATCGAAGTCCTGTGCACGCAACTCATCGGCGCCAGTAAAGCCCCACGCACCCTGGAGCGCTCCTGCAACGGCCTGTACCGCGTCGCCAACTTGGCTCGCGACCGCCTCTCGCTGGAAGCCTGGCACACGTTGAGCAAGCTCCGCCCCGGCGACCCTTGGTCGGCCTCGCTCGCCAAGGCGTCCCCGGGCACGATCCTCGACAACTTGGACGAGGGCCTCGCCGCGCTCGCAGCCTTTAACGGTCTGATGCACGAAAACATGACCCGCAACTATGGCTGGTCGTTCCTCGACATGGGCCGCCGCCTTGAACGCGCCACCAACCTCAGCGAAGCCATCGACGGCCTCTTCGTCCCCCGTCCCGGCGAGGACGAGGAAGCGAGCAGCCTCATGCTCCTGCTGGAGATCGCCGACAGCTACATCACCTACCGCTCGCGCTATCGCCTCGATCCGCTGTTCCCGCTCGTCCTCGACCTGCTGCTGCTGGACGAAACCAACCCGCGCAGCCTCGCGTTTCAAATCGCCGCCTTCTCGCGCCATATGGAGGGCCTGCCCCATCGCGGCCTCGCCGACGACCGCCGCATCCTGCTGACGCTACTCACCTCGATCCGGCTCGCAAACGTCGAAGGTATGGCCGGTGAACCCGGCAGCGACGCGCTCGCCAAACTGATGGAAGAGCAGCTCCAGTTGTTGCCTGAACTGTCGAACGCGGTTGCCCGCCACTACTTCAGTCTGCTCGACGATACGCCCCACCGCGTCCAGACGCGCAGTCAACCCCGGCCCTGATCCATCCATGATCCTCGAAGTCAGCCACAAGACGCTCTACCGCTACTCTGCCCCCGTGGTGCAGTCCCAGCACGTCGTTCACATGTCGCCGCGCGTCCTGCCCCGCCAGTTGGTCCGCCATCACAGCCTGATCGTCGAACCAGCGCCCGCAACCCGCTACGAAGGTGTCGACAGCTTCGGCAACACGATGGTGATCCTCGACGTGGAGATGCCCCACAAGGAGCTGGTGCTTCATGCCCGCTCCACCATAGACGTCACGCCGCTCCCCACCTTCGACTGGCGCACGACGACGCCCTGGGACCGCATCGGCGACCACCTCCTGCTAAACAACAACGACCTCGACCTCGACACCATCCAATACCGCTGTGCCTCCCACTTCACCCCGCCCTCGCCCGAGATCGCCGCCTACGCCGAGCCCTCTTTCACCCCTGGGCGCCCCATCCTCGACGCCGCCATGGACCTAACGAGCCGCATCTACGATGACTTCACCTTCGATGGCACCGCGACCGACATCTCGACCCCCATCGTCCAGGTCGTCAAACAGCGCCGCGGTGTCTGTCAGGACTTCGCTCATCTGGCGCTCGCCTGCCTGCGCATCAAGGCCATCCCCGCCCGCTACGTC
>JANOVN010000422.1:0-3172 GCA_031417455.1 Hyphomicrobiaceae bacterium
GTCTGTCGCCACGGTGCACCCCCGAATCGAGTTTTCCTCCATGAATCACAATCGCCAGCCGCGACCTACCCCCTGAGTCACTCCGCCGCAGGCGCAGCCAGCCAATTCCACTTGCGACGCAGATGTGTGAATGCCGTAGCCTTCAGGGGAGAGGGGGCGGGTGAGGGGACTGGGCTTCCTCACAAACCTTTCCAAACGCTAATCCCGCCCGCGCTTGCCGTTCATGCTCATATCTGCGATATTCCATCCAACACAGCTCGCTGCGTAAAATTCGCGTGCAGCAACAAGGAGATACCGCATGGGCAGCTTGAGCGTATGGCACTGGCTGATATTCCTCGTCGTCGCGCTTTTGATGTTTGGCGGCTCGGGCAAGATTTCCTCGATCATGGGCGACGTCGCCAAGGGCATCAAAAGCTTCAAGAAAGGCTTGGCCGACGACGATGACGATGCCAAATCCGTCGATGCCGCCAAAAAGACCATCGACAACACCATCGACGCCTCGACGACCAAACCCGGCGAGCACACCAAGGTTGGTTAACCGGCCGGTCGTGACGCACGGCAGATCCTGATCGTCCGCTACTGACCCTGGGATACGCGTCGCTTGTCTAGCGTCGGCTCATCTGTTGTCCGTGGCCCAGTTTCATGCCGGGTCGCTAAAGTTTGGTTCAAGAATGTTCGATCTCACGTCCAGCAAACTCCTGATCCTAGGCTTGGTCGCGCTCATCGTGGTCGGACCCAAAGACCTGCCCTTGTTGTTGCGCACGATCGGCAAATACGTCGCCATGATCCGCCGCCAGGCCAACGAATTCCGCGCCCAGTTTGACGAAGCCATGCGCGACCAGGAACTCGCCAACCTCAAATCCGAAATGGAAGCCGTGAAGCGCGACGTCGAAGGAGCCGTTAACACCACGACCAGCGCCGTCCGCGACGACATCGACGCCGTCACCCGCGACATCGACCGCGAACTCAAGCCCCGTCCCGCCTGGACCGACCCGACCCAGACCCCATCGGTCGAATCCGACATGACACCGTCAACACCAGCGCAACCACCCACCATCAACGCCCGCCCGCTTGATCCGCACGAACACGCCGAACTTGAAAACCGCATCAACGGCGCAACCCCGCCCATACAAGCGCCGCTAGCGCCCACGCCTCTCACCGCTGAACCTGCACCAAAGGCTGGCGCATGACCTCCGTGCAAAACGCCACCGCTGACGCTGCCTCCAAAGCCAAGCATGACGAAGACGACATTGAGGCCTCTAAGGCCCCGCTGATCGAGCATCTGGCCGAACTGCGCACGCGCCTGATCTACTCGTTACTCGCAACCGGCTTTGCGTTCATCATCTGCTTCGCGTTCGCCTCCGAAATCTACAATGTCCTGGTCTGGCCCTATCAATGGGCACGCGGCAACGCTGAAAAGATCGAGATGATCTACACCGCGCCCCAGGAATTTCTGTTCACCAAAATGAAGCTCGCGCTGTTTGGCGCGTTCTGCATCGCCTTTCCAGCCATCGCGACCCAGGTCTACAAATTCGTCGCCCCCGGCCTCTACAAGAACGAGCGCGCAGCCTTCATCCCCTATCTAATCGCCACACCTGTCCTCTTTGCGCTCGGCGCGGCGGTCGTCTATTTCATCGTCATGCCCATGGCCATGAAGTTCTTCATCGGCATGGAGCAGACCGGCGGCGGCGTCGAAATCAAACTCCAGGCCCGCGTCTCCGAATACCTCTCGCTGATCATGAACCTCATCATCGGCTTCGGCATCTGTTTCCAGTTACCTGTCATCCTCACGCTGCTCGCCCGTGCCGGCGTCGTCACCGCCCAATCCCTCCGCGAAGTCCGCCGCTGGGCCATCGTCGGTATCACCGCGGTCGCCGCCGTCCTCTCGCCTCCCGACCCCTTCAGCATGATCGCCATGGCCCTGCCCACGATCCTGCTCTACGAAGGCTCCATCCTAGCCGTTGCCTATGTCGAAAAACGCAACGCCGAAAAAGCCGCTGCCGCCGCCAAGGCCGCTGACTAGGGTCTTTCCGGTTTTTCGAACGCCCGCTTCAAAGACCTCGTCGGGCTCTATCCCCGCTTTCCCGGCACCAGAATCTGCATCGCTGGAATCATCGCAAATACGATCTGCGCGGCGAGCCCCAACAGGGCGAGACCATTGCCAAAACTTGCCAGATGCTCGCCAACCGTTCGTCCGAGCGCAAAGAGGGACACCCCAAGTTCGCCGACCATCGTCAGCGCGAATGCAACCCCGCCCATCACCAACCGCGCACCCAAACCGTCCACCTCGAACTTGGCCACCAGCCACCGCGATACGGCCCACGACAGCGCAAGAATAACCGGCAGTTCAAGCAAGACCGCCGTCTGCTCTCCCACCCTGGGGATCACGACCAAAGTCCGCAGCACGCCAAGCACAAACCCAGCGCCGAACACGACCCCGAAATACGCCGCGCCCGCCTTCAACGCCGCTGACATGCCTCACGCCTTTCTTGCCCCAACTTCCTTTGTCGCAAAAAGAAGGGGGTTCGGGGTCTCCCCGAACGGGGCGCGGGGCGGTAGCCCTGCTCGCGCAGCGCCTAAACCTCCCCGCCCCAGATGCTCACTTCACGTCTGCTGCAACCTTCACCGAGATCATCTTGTCGGGGTTCTGCACCGGCTCGCCGGTTTTGATCTTGTCGACGTTGTCCATGCCGTCGACGACCTGACCCCAAACGGTATATTGGCCATCGAGAAACCCGGAATCGCCAAAGCAGATGAAGAACTGGCTGTTAGCCGAATTAGGACTGGAAGCACGCGCCATCGACGCGGTGCCGCGCACATGCGGCTCCTTGTTGAACTCGGCCTTGAGATCGGGATACTTCGAATTGCCCGTACCCGTGCCCTTGGGGCAGCCCGTCTGCGCCATGAAGTTTGGGATCACGCGATGGAAAACGATGCCATCGTAGAACCCTTCGCGGGCCAGCTTCTTGATGTGCGCCACATGCCCCGGCGCGAGGTCTGGCCGCATGGCAATCACAACCTTGCCCTTCGTCGTCTCGATAATCAGCGTATTCTCAGGATCTTTGATCGCAGTCATTCTAAAATTCCTTGTCTGTTACCATTGAGCCTGACGCCCCAAAGCGTAAGCTCGATCTGTCCCCTCTCCCCCTGGGGAGAGGGTTAGGGTGAGGGG
>JANOVN010000423.1:0-6779 GCA_031417455.1 Hyphomicrobiaceae bacterium
CGATGCACAGGCGCTGCTGCTGACCGCCAGAAAGCCCCGTGCCGGATTCGTTTAAGCGGTCTTTCACTTCTTTCCACAGGCCGGCTTTTTCGAGGCTCGCGGTGACAATCTCGTCAAGCTCCGACTTCGACGTGGCGAGACCGTGGATGCGCGGACCATAAGCGACATTTTCGTAGATCGATTTGGGGAACGGATTGGGTTTTTGGAACACCATGCCGACGCGGGCGCGCAACTGCACGACGTCGAGCGAGGGATCATATATGTCTTGGCCGTCGATCGTGATCTTGCCGGAGACGCGGCAGCTCGCGATGGTGTCGTTCATGCGGTTGATGCAGCGCAGAAACGTGGACTTGCCGCAGCCAGACGGTCCGATGAAGGACGTGACGCTGCGGTCGGGGATGTCGACAGACACATTTTTCAAGGCGTGTTTGTCACCGTAGTAAACATTGACGTCGCGCGCGATGACTTTGACGTTTAGAGACCCGCCTGCAGAAGAATTGGCTGCGCCAATCGGCTGGGCCGCGAGGTTTGGCGTTGCTGTCATCGTATCCATAACCGGCCTCGTTGCGTGGTTTGAAAAGCTTACTGATTTAAGGAAGGCTGGCGTCAACCGAATTGACGACTACCAACGCCGCTCGAATTTTTTGCGCAACCAGATGGCGAGACCGTTCATCACGAACAACACGCCCAGAAGCACGACGATCGCACCTGCCGTCTTGGCTTTGAAGGCGGGCTCGGGAAGGTCTGACCACAGGTAGATCTGAACCGGGAGCACGGTTGCCGCGTCGACCAAGCCGTTAGGCACGTCGACAATGAAGGCGACCATGCCGATCATCAGCAGGGGAGCCGTCTCACCGAGCGCGTGGGCCATGCCGATGATGGTGCCGGTCATGATGCCAGGCATGGCCAGCGGCAGGACGTGGTGGAAGACGGCTTGCTGATGGCTTGCGCCGACGCCGAGGGCAGCTTCCTTGATCGAGGGGGGCACGGCCTTGATGGCGGCGCGGGACGCGATGATGATCGTGGGCAGAACCAGCAACGCCAGCACCAAGCCGCCGACGAGGGGCGCAGAACGGGGCAGATTGAAATAGTTGAGGAACACAGCCAAGCCCAACAGACCAAAGACGATGGAGGGGACGGCGGCGAGATTGTTGATGTTGACCTCGATCAGACCGGTCAGCCGGTTTTTCGGTGCGAACTGCTCTAGGTAAACGGCTGCCATGACGCCGATGGGGAGACACAGGCCCAGCGTTACGAGGAGCGTCAGGACTGTGCCGACAATCGCGCCTCGAACGCCTGCCAGCTCAGGATCGCGGCTGTCGCCTGCCGTGAAGAACAGGGTGTTAAAGTGGTTTTCGATCAAACCGTTCGACTTCAAGCGCTCCAGAAGAGCGATTTCGAGGTCGGTGGTTTTGCGATTACTTTCGGGCGTGAGGTAAGTGACGATTTTCCAGTCGCGGCCCTTGGCTTCATCGGTTGAAAGCAGCGGGATGAGCACGCGGCCTTCGATTTCGGTGTCTAATATCTGTTCGACCTTGACCAAGCCGCCGTTGATTTCAACCAACGTGCTCGGCATCTTGTCGTCGAGGGATTCTACCTGTTTTGGTTGCGCGTAGCGGGCTTTGAACTCTGCCGCCTCGTCGCGGGCCGCCTTGGCCTTTACCAAGGCATCGGGGGTGTTGGCACGTTCGAGGCGTGCGGCCTCGGTGGACAGGATGGCCGCGCGGGCGGCCAGCACCGACTTTGCCTTCTCGACATCACCGGAGAAGTCGTTCGCCGACGTCAGGATTTTGATGGTGCCGGTCGTACCCGTTGGCGTCGCTATGCCCCGGGCGGGGCGGGCTGCGATTCCCCCACCGGTTCCTTTTAAATACAGGTCGGAGTTGGCTTCCAAGAGGAGGCGGGATTTGACGGTCTGGCCGATGAGCTTGGGATTGGCCACTACCGCTTTGCGAAGCTCGTCACCCGCTCCGACGCTTATCAAGCGACCCAGCGTTTTGAGTTCGGCGCGGCCTTCGATGCCAGGGAACTTGGCCTCCAGCGCCTTGCGGGCAACGGCTGCGAAGTCTCCGGCTGCGATTTCCTTAGGATCGCCTTTGCCGCTGGGATCGATGTCGGCGGCGGTTAATAGAACATCGAGCCTGAGCGAGTGCTGCCAGAAGGATGGCAGACCGTTCGTGAGAATGTTCGTCAGCAACATGACCAGGAACGCCCCGGTCACGAGCAAGGCTGCGATGCCACAGCTTTTGAACAGCGTTTCGGACCTGTAACGGGCCCGGATTCGCGCTTTGGCTGCGGCGGACGATACGTCAACTTTGCGGGTCATGGCCATGGGAGCGTAGGTTGAAATGTCAGTCATACTGTTCCCGATACTTATTGACGATCCGAAGAGCGATCATGTTCAGCAACAGGGTGATGAAGAATAGCACGAAGCCGAGGGCGAAGGCCGCCAGTGTCTTGGCGCTGTCGAATTCCTGGTCGCCGACGAGGATGGTCTTGATTTGAACCGTGACGGTCGTGACCGCTTCCAGCGGATTGAACGTCAGGTTGGCTGCAAGTCCGGCGGCCATTACGACGATCATGGTTTCACCGATGGCCCGACTGATAGCCAACATGAAGGCCGACACAATGCCGGGCAAGGCTGCGGGGAGGACCACCTTGCGGATTGTTTCCGATTTGGTCGAACCAAGGGCCATGGAGCCGTCGCGTAGAGATTGGGGGACGGCATTGATGACGTCGTCGGACAGCGAGGAGATGAATGGGATAATCATCATACCCATCACGAGGCCAGCAGCGAGCGCGCTTTCAGAGGCGATATCGAGACCGACCGTTTCGCCCCAGCCGCGAATGAACGGGGCGACGGTTAGGGCTGCAAAGAAGCCCAGGACGACGGTTGGGATGCCTGCCAGGATTTCCAGGATCGGTTTGGCAAAGGCGCGGACCCGGGGAGAGGCATATTCCGATAGGTAGATGGCAGAGAAAAGCCCCAACGGTCCGGCGACCGTTATGGCAATGACCGTGATCAGCAGGGTGCCCGTCAGCAACGGGATAAAGCCAAACGCGCCTTTGGTGTCACCCTGATCGGCGCGCAGTGCCGCTTGCGGGTTCCATTCGGTGCCGAACAGAAACTCCGCGACCGACGGGCGGCCCTTTAGAGTTGGATCGAAGAAGAACCGGAGCGTTTCGTAAGCGACGGAGAACAGGATGCCGAGGGTTGTGAGGATGGCGACGGTGGCGCTCAACATCAAAAGCACCATGACGAACTGCTCGAACAAGTTACGAGCGCGGAACGTCGGACTGACTCGGAAGAAGGCGTAACCAGAACCGATCAGGGCGAGGAGCGTACCTAGGCCTAAGATGGCCCAATTTCCCAACCCATTGATCGACTTATAGATATCAGCGGCCTTGGTGACCGCGTCAGTGTGGGCGATCAGTTTGGACTGCGAGGCACCAAAGGCCAGATTTTGAATTTCACGAAGGGCTGCACCGGTTGCCAGCGCATCAGACGTCGTAGCGGACGGTAGGCCCGCGAGCGCGGCGGATTGGGCGTACTGGGCCAAGAGCGCGGTTCCGAGGCCGTAGATCAGCAGCATGGGCATGACGACGAGCGCGGCAGCCAACAGTCCGTGATAAATCGGCAAGGAATGAACCGAGACGCGACCACCCGAGGCAGGGTTGATGAGCGCGCTGGCCCTTGATCGCACGATCAAGAAGCTTGCTAGCATCAACGCTGCGAGAGTGGCGAAATAGATGCCCGGCATAGATTCCCCGACTTTAACGCCATCACTTTAATGAGAACAACCATTTGCCAAAGCCGCGCCCTCAACTGGCCGGTAAAGATCCCAGAATTTGGCGTGCAAAGCTGCACGACAAATTTCGGGACAATAGTGGCAGAGTGGACGCGGCTATTGTTCGACGTAGACTTAGTTCACGAGGTCGACGGTAAGAACTTTGAGTTCCTTGGCGGCGGCAGCGACGGCGGCTGCTTCTTCTTTCGGCAGGGCGACGAGGCCCTTACGCGCAAGGTAGCCGTCCTTGGACATCGCCTTATCGGAAACGTATTCGGCGATGAACTTATCCATGCCGGGGATCACGCCGACGTGCTGCTTCTTGACGTACACGAAGAGCGGACGGGCACCTTTGTACTTGCCCGACGAGATCACGTCGTAGTCAGGAACGACGCCTTCGATGGCGACGCCCTTGAGCTTGGACAGGTTTTCTTCAAGGAACGAGTAACCGAAGATGCCGAAAGCGTTCTTGTTGGCTTCGAGCTTTTGGACGATGACGTTGTCATTCTCGCCAGCTTCGACATAGGCGCCGTCCTTACGGATCGACTTCCAGACTTTGTCGAAGGCCTTGGCATCGGCCTTCTTGAGGTCCTTGAGCGAGGCGAACTCCTCAGCGCCCTTTTCCAAGAACAACTCATGGAAGCTGTCGCGCGTGCCCGAGGTCGGCGGGGGGCCCAGGACTTCGATCTTGACCGCCGGCAGGCTAGCGTCGATGTCCGACCAGTTTTTGTTGGGGTTGGCAACGAGCTTGCCGTCCTTGTCGGGGATTTGTTCGGCCAGGGCTTCGAATATCTGCTTGCGGGTCAGCTTGATGGCAGCGCCGGCTTTGGAGGCTGCAATGGTCAGACCGTCGATGCCGACCTTGATCTCGACGATGTCCTTGACGCCGTTCTTCTGGCAATCTTCGAACTCGCCCTTCTTGATGGCGCGCGATGCGTTCGTGACGTCGGGATGGGTTTCGCCAACGCCCGCGCAGAACAGCTTCATGCCGCCGCCGGTGCCGGTCGATTCAACCACGGGGGTCTTGCCGCCGCCGGCCTTGCCGAACTGCTCGGCGACTGCGGTGGTGAAAGGATACACCGTGGAGGAACCGACGATGCGAATTTGGTCGCGAGCGGACGCCACATCGGCGGCGGCGAAGGAACCGGCAACGGCGATTGCCGCTGAAAGAGCTGCGAACTTGTTATTCACGTTGATCTCCTGGTCTCAAGGTATGCACCGAGGCCTGTTGCATGCGAGCAGATGCGCTTGCGCTATCGAAGCGCTATTGCGGCCGACATCTTGTCCGGCAGGGGCATGTATAGGCCCGCCGCACTATCGTTTTATGACAAGCCAATATACTGAAATATATAGATTATTTTAAATGATTGAGCTTGAGGTAGCGGCAGACCCTGGCGTTGCATCGAAGGCAACCGCGAACGTCGAGCCTTTGCCGAGGGTGGACCTTATGTCGAAGGTGCCGCGGTGGCGGATGACGATGTGCTTGACGATGGCTAGCCCTAAGCCGGTGCCGCCTTTTTCACGGCTTGAGGAGACGTTGGCGCGATAGAAGCGCTCGGTGAGGCGGGGCAGGTGTTCGGGCGCGATGCCGGGGCCGTCGTCGGCGATGGCGAGAACTAAGCGATCAGGCTTTTTTGAATCGGGGGAGGGTTCGCGCGTGAGAGTTACCGTCACCACACCGCCATCGCTGCCGTACTTAATTGCATTTTGCAGCAGGTTATTGAGCACTTGCTGGATTTCGTCGCGTTCGCCGCGGATGAGGGCAAGGGCTGGAAGTGGTGTGAACTTCACGGTGGCGTTGGCGTTGGCAGTCAGAGTTGCACTCTGCACCGTTTGGATCGCGCTGGCGCAGGCGTCGTTCAAGTCGACGGTGCCTTGCGGGGGCAGGTGGGTGCGCATCTCGGCACGGGAAAGGGAGAGCAGGTCGTCGATGAGGCGGGTCATGCGTTCGGCCTGGGTGGCCATGATGGTCAGAAAGCGTTCGCGCGCCTTAGGGTCGTCGCGAGCGGGGCCTTGAAGGGTCTCGATGAAGCCACGCAGGGCGGACAGTGGCGTGCGCAGTTCATGGCTCGCGTTGGCGATGAAGTCGGTGCGCATCTGGACGAGCTTGTCCTGCTCGGTGGTATCGCGAAAGGTGATGAGAGCCTGGGGCAAGCCGGGGGCGATTTCGCGAGGGGCGACGCGGGCAAGGGTGGCGTAGAAGCGGCGCTCCACAGGGACACGCTCGATCAGTTCAACAGTGACGGGTCTGCTCATGTGGGCGAGCTGTTCAACGGCGTCCATGAAGGCCGGGTTGCGCGAGACGTGGGAGATGGGCTGGCCGGTGGCGAGAGTGGGGAAGAGCTCGCTTGCTGCGGCGTTGTGGTGGCGGACGATGCCGACTGCGTCAAGAGCGATGGCGGGAGCAGGAAGGGCGTCGACGATGGTTTGCCAGGCGACGGTTTCACGGTAGCGCTGGATGCTTTCGCGGCCGGGTGGCGGGGGCGGATTGGGATCTAGCCGGGCGGCGACGAACGACGCGAGGCCGGTGGCTGCGCGGGCGATGCGGCGCGAGGATTGGGAGGCGGCGGTGCGGGCCGCCATCGTGAGCCGATCTGCGAGGGGGGCCGGGTTTGGTTTGGATGTATCGGAGTCTGCCACCAGTCACCTGTCGTTTGCGCACCTTCTATGAGGCGATCTTACAGAATGGGCGCGAGACATGACAGGATAATGGGGACGGCATCGAACACAGCGATTCAACAATCGCGTTAGGGTCTTTCCGGTTTTGATTGAACCGCGAAAAGGACCTTAGCTTTTGTCTTGTCGTTTTTTTTTGCCGTCAAATTGCTCACACCCCGCCTATGCGCGAAGGCGGCCACCCAAGCAAGTATCAGAACGATTTTTGAGGGTTGCTTGGGTCCCGGCCTTCGCCGGGATGACGTTCGCGAGTGGGTACCAAGCGTAACACTCGCAACACTAGTGGACGAGGAAGACCGGGCAGCCGAGGTCGGC
>JANOVN010000424.1:0-1767 GCA_031417455.1 Hyphomicrobiaceae bacterium
CCCGAATGCTAACCGGGCGAAGTCGCCTCCCGGTGGGTGCGCGGTTGTCGCCGGAAGGCGCATGTACAGGGCTATCGCACTTCGACTCGTTTGAACTGGGCAAGCAGTTCGAGCAGGTAGGCGTCGTTCCAGCCGGCGCGCTTGAGTTTGCCACGCATGGAGCCTTTCGAGGGCTCCAGCTTGGCGACGTTGAGGGCGAGGTGACGCAGCATGGCGAGGTTCTCCGGGCCGTGGTCAAGTCGATTGCGCAATTGGTCCTCGTTCATGGTGACGTCGAGAACCCAGTGCAGGCTATTTTCGATGGCCCAATGGCTACGGACGATGGCGTTGAACCGGGCGGCCGGGAATGCGGTGCTGAGGAGGTAGTAGCGCGTTTCGGTGCTGGTCTTGCCGGCGATCTCGCGTGTCGAGACGATTTTGCCGACAGCTTTCAATCCGGGCCATTCGTGGGTGTCTTGGAGCCAGTCAATGTCGGCGCTGACGGATGCGGTGCGAACCTCGATACGCCCATGGTCGCCGTCTGTCGTCTCAACTGTATCGAGCGGCGTGTCTGGATCATCGAGAAACGCCTGTACGTCGCTGTAAAGATTGCCTTGATTGCCTTTCAGCGCCAGCGCGTAATCGGCTTCTTTTTCGCAGATTTTCGCCGCGATTTCGCGCTGGCAGTTCAGGGCATCGGCGGTGACGACGCGCCCTTTCAGCATGAGCATATCTATGAGCTTCGGCATGGCCGTAATTTCATTCGATTTGTCGTCGACGGCGATCTGGCCGAGAACCAGCCGCGTGTCAGCTGCAAACGCCGAGACCATGTGCAACGGTGACGACAAAGAGGCTTTGTCGAACGACCGGCGCAGCGTTTTGCCGTCGAACGCGACGACACCTTCGCAGGTGTTTGCGAAGCGTTGCATGAACGCGATGAAGCACGTGCGGAATTGCGCCGGGTCCAGCAGCCGGAACAGGCGCGAAAAAGTATCGTGCGACGGCGGCCCGTTCTCCAACGTCATGAATGTTCGCAGGAATGGCAGTTTGGTCTCGGCGAACAACTCCATGTCGGCGCACGTCTCGCCACCGCTCAGCGTCGTCAGTAACGCGATTAGCAGCACTTCGTGCAGGTCATGGAGCTTCGCATTGCCCGTGCGCGGGTCATCAAGGCCTTCAAATGTTTCGATGAAATCGCGCATGGCACCAGCTCCAACCGGATCAAGGGTGCCAGTCCGTAGAATCGATTTGCAGCCCTGCGGGCAAGCGGAATTTTCAAATGCGATTCCCCTGACGGACGCAGCCTCGGCTAGGGCATGTGCTCCGGTCACAAAAGTGTGAGGGCAAGATGACTTACCCTCACACTCAAATTTTCGCGAGTAGCGATCGGCTCAGGCGGCGTTGCGCGCCGCGGCGTCGATGTGGCTGGCAAGCTGGCCATCAATGCCAAGCTGTTGTGCGAGCTCGACCAGGAACGCATGCTCCTCTTTGGTGTCGAGGTCGATCGCAACGCGTGCCGCCGTGAACAACTGCACCGCTTCTTCCTGATTGCGCACTCCGGCCGCCAGATCGGCTGGCGTCGCTGGATTATTCAACTCCTGCGCCAGGAACTCTTCGGCTTGCGCATCGAGGCCGAGCTGCTTCATGCTGCCCATCAGCTTGCCCTGCTCATTGGCATCGATCCGCCCGTCGGCTGCTGCCGCTGCAATCATGCCGCGCAGATAAATCGTCGCTGATTCCTGTGTCACCGCCGCCGTCTCGAAGCCCGAGCCATGCGGCGCGGCGTTG
>JANOVN010000425.1:0-6830 GCA_031417455.1 Hyphomicrobiaceae bacterium
CCCGACTCCCTACTCCCTACTCCCTACTCCCTACTCCCTACTCCCTACTCCCTACTCCCTACTCCCTACTCCCTACTCCCTACTCCCTACTCCCTACTCCCTACTCCCTACTCCCTACCTCATCATCGCCGGACGCCAGCCCGCCGCCATGGCTTCCGCCTCGGTACAAAACCACCGTGTCCCCCGGTCCGGCGACATGGCGACCTTCTGATACCACGGGCTCCACGGCATATGATAAATGAGCCCTGAGCGCGAAACATTGCCTTTGATCGCACACCCCTCAGGCACTTGCGGCGCAACCGCCGTCCACTTGCCCGAGCGGTAATCCCAGGCGGGGATCGCAGGCCCCTGCCAGATCCCCAAGCCGGCCTGATGCGCCACAGCCTCCTCGGCCACATACAGCTTGGAGTATTTGACGAACGCCCACGCATACCCGCGTTTGACCATCTCGGCGTTGATGTCGACGCCGCCCACGGCGCAAACCGCCAGCACCCGCCCGTACTTGTCGAGCCCGGTCACCTTGCAATCGACCTTGCGATGCTGCGTCAGCGCCACCAGCACACGGGTAGCGGCATTCCCGCAATCCCACGTCTCCGCCTTGGCGTTCTGACACGTCTGCCCTGCCTCGGGCGCATCGATCCCTTCCAACCGGACGCGATTGCCCGCGACCTCGATTGTATCGCCATCGATCACCCGTGCCGGCCCCGTCAACATGAGGTCCGGCGGAATAATCGGAATGCCCCGCGCCAACGAGGGGCCACTTAAACCCGCAACGATCAGCGCGAACGCCACTGACCAACGCGGAACAAACCATGACTTATGACTACGCATGGCGGCCAGCGTGACCGATTCTCGAGTCACAACCTAGGCCAGACTAAGATTTGTTAACACAACTTAAGGTGATAGCGCAGGCGCAATGTAACCTAAAGTTCGCGACCCGTTAGCTCAGCATGCGACATCAACAAAAGATGAATCAAATCCGCGACCTACACCCACCAGCCAACGCCTCTAGAATCATTCCCCTCGCAGAAAATCACCCTCTCAACGCTCGATCAACCATCCAGCTTGCACACGCAAGCACATGAAATAACGCCATTTTCGCCTCAAGTCTTAACAGCGTCCTGCTTGTTTCGCTAACTCTCAACGTCAAGACCCGACTCGACCGGATACCCAGCCGCCGTCATTTTCAGCGCAGCATCCGCCTTCATGAACGCATCCACCTCCGCCGTCGGCACCGGCGAGTCCGCAGTCACTCCGATCTCCGCCATGAGCCTATAGACATTGACGAACTTGCGTTCCGCCCGCGAATAGATCCCACCCTTGAACAGAGCACGCGCCGCAACTTGCCCTTTGTGCGGCCCGCTGGTCAGCACAAACACCTGCTCCATGACAACGCTCGCCTCACCCCACGACACCAGCCGTGTCTCCAGGCGAAACCGCGCAAACGGCCGCAACTCACGCCGGTAGCGGATGATGATTGATGACGCAATGGGCGTCCAGTTATGCCGCCGCACCGCTCGCCACAGCCCTAAGCGCACCGCAAAATCGACGCGTCCGAAGTCCATCAGCGTGAGATACCGGCCATTGTTCATATGCAGACTGAGATCAAGATCTGTCGGCAACACGCAAAACGATAGCACACTCGCCTCGCTCGCCGCCTTCAACGGCGGCCTGCGCCAAGCGGTCAGCGCAAACCAGATCAACCGCAGCCACAAGTTCATGCCGCATCATCCTATAAGATCAAGAAAAGGCTCAAAACCCACTTAGTTCATCTATGAACCAATAATCTCTAAAGCACATGCCTCAATCTGTGAAGCAATTTCGCCAACGCAAATTCGCCTTGCTGGTTTCGACGCCAAACGGCGCGCACTCTGTTATAGATTGCCACAATGGGCCGTTAGTGACGAACATCCCGGCGCGAGACGGTGAGACGTTTTGCAAGATGGGTTGAGTCGGATATACGGCGGCTGTTCGCAAACATCGCGAACCCGAAATATCCAGGCACCGTAAGCCGGACCCTTGAGGACCACCCATGGCACGAAGCACCGCGAGTACACATCTAGCAGCGCTGGTTGCCCTAGGCCTTCTGTCCCCGGCCATCCTGTCACAAACTCGCGCCCTTGCCGCCCCAGGCGACCCAATCCCAGCTCCTCCAGCCACGACCCCGGCAACCGCGCCGGCACCCTCGAACGCCGCTCAAGAAGCAGCCGCCCTGCTCCTGCGCGGCAATGCCCCCCAGGCCATCACCCAATACACCGAAGCCCTGAAAGACCAGACCCTGACCAACGACCGCCGCGGCGCGATCCTCAATGACCGCGCCGTCGCTTACGCCCGCTCGGGTCAAACCAAACTCGCCATCGACGACTTCAATCGCGCCGTCCAGCTCTTCCCCGAACACCCTGCAACCTACAACAATCGCGGCAACCTCCTGCTCGCGCTGACACTGCCCAAGGAAGCCATCCGCGACTTCGACCGCGCAATCCTTCTCTCGCCTGGATATGCCGCAGCCTACGCCAACCGCGCCGGCGCCTATGATAAGCTCGGCCAGCCCGAAGACGCCATCCGCGACTACACCCGCGCCATCGAACTGATGCCGCAAAGCGCCGTCCCGCTTGCTGGCCGTGGCCGCGTCTTGCTGGCCCTCGGCAAGCCCCACGCCGCCATCCGCGACTTTGGCCGCGCCGTCGCCGCCGACGCCCGCTTCTCTAACGGCTACCGTGGCCGCGCCTCGGCCAAACTCAAAATCCGCCGCTACGACGACGCCATCGAAGACCTCTCCCGCGCCATCGCCTTCGACAACGGCAACGCCGAACTCTACATCCTGCGCGGCCACGCCTACTTGGGCGTTCGCAACTTCGCCTCGGGCATCCGCGACTTCTCCCGCGCCATCGAATTGGACGGCAAGTCCGCCCCAGCCTTCGCCGGTCGCGGCCTTGGAAACGGCTACGTCGAGGCCTTCGACGAAGCCTTCGCCGACCTAAACCGCGCCATTGAAATCGACCCGCGTAACGCTGCAACCTTCGCCTATCGTGCCATCGTCTACACCGAAGCCGGCCAGACCGACGTCGGCCTGCGCGACGTTGAAACCGCCACCAAACTCGATGCAACCCGCGCCGAAGTCCATTGGGCTCGCGGCGCCATCGCAGAATCCCAAGGCCGCACCGCCGAAGCAATCGGCGATTTCCGCCGCGCACTCGAAGCCAACTCACAGCTCGCCCTCGCCGCCGAAGGCCTGAAGCGGCTTGGTGGCGAAATGGCCGACAGTTCAGACGTGCCCGCCGACGGCCTCGGCATCGAAGGCTGGACCGTTGTCACCCGCGGCACCGAATTCTATGCCGTCAACACCGAAACCCCAGCCCTCCGCGTGCCCCTGGAATCGCCCGGCACCGGCCTGCCCAAACTCATTGATTGGGAAGTCAAGAAAGCCCCCCTCAAAGGCATCGGCATCCTGCGCTTCCGCGGCGGCACGCTCGCCAGCAAATCCGGCCCCCTCGATGTCGAACTATCGGCCATCGTCGACATCAACGCCCGCACGATCATCGCCGTCGAACCCCACAAGCTCGGCACCAAGACCGCCACCTGGACCTGGGAAGAAGGCCGCGTCGTCGTCGCCAGCGTTGATGGCGTCACCGACGAATTCAACCTCCGCCCCTCCATCGCCGCCCAAGGCTCATCCAAACAGCACCGCAACGCCGAAGGCCGCAACAACGATGACGGCCAATTCTCGCCCTTCGAACAACTCGACAAGCCCAAACACGACCGCTCACAGCGCTCGGCCGGCAATCAGAACGCCGCCCCCCGCCCCGCCCCCAAACCCAAGTCCATCCTCCAACTGCTCTTCGGCAACTAGAGCGCTTCACTTTACGCCCCCTTTGACGACGGAGGGTGCCACGAGTCTCGTTCCGCCAGCACCATTACTCTGGCCAAGCGGCTCTCGGTGTCGCCCATAATCTTGACCGGCGGATGTAACAAAAGTCGCGCGCCGTCGAACTCCAACCAAGCTGAATTGCTGATTGGAGACTGCGCGATGTTTGAAATCAAAAAGCTCGTCGTACGTTCCGCCCTCGGGCTCTGGCTGGCGGTTGGCGCGTTGTTGGTGGCAAGCGCGACACCAGGCATGGCTGAGAGAACGATCTCTGCGCCCGAAGTTTATACCGCGACCAGGGAAAAGCTTGCCCTGAGCGGTTATGATCCGGTCGCCTACTTCGTCGCCGCCGCGCCAAAGAAGGGGCAGGCTGGTATTTCAACCGTGCATCAGGGCATAACGTGGCGCTTTGAGAATGAAGCCAACAAGGCCGCGTTTTTGGCGCAGCCAGCAAAGTATGCTCCCCAGTATGGCGGCTATTGCGCGTATGCCGTGAGCCAGGGCTATACCGCGTCGGGTGATCCCACCGTCTGGGAGATCGTCGATGGCAAACTCTATATCAACTACAGCCGCTCTGTCGGCGTGTCGTGGTCCAAGCAGGCCCGTACCTATATCGCCAGCGGCGATGCCCACTGGGCCAAACGGACCAGAAGCGAACCGCCCACGAATTGATGCTTTCGACTTGGGGATTTTTTGTCGGCCTCAGTAAAGCCAGCAACGCAGGAAACCTGCAGTCAGAAATGGCTGCGGGTTTTCGCATGCCGGAAACAGGCAACGACCTGCGCTTTTGATCTATCGCCGTCCTCCAAGCGTTTAATGGCGACAGTTCCCCTTCGCCTCACCTTCGACCCCGAAAGCGCTAGCCATGAAACCCGTCATTGTCTGGTTCCGCCAGGACCTCCGCTTGGCCAACCAGCTCGCGCTGTCGGCGGCAGCATCAACCGGTCAGCCCGTCATCCCGCTTTACATCCTCGACAACGTCTCCCCCGGCACCTGGACGCACGGCGGCGCTTCCCGCTGGTGGCTCGACAAATCCTTAGCCTCCCTCGCCGCTAGCCTAGAAAACCTCGGCAGTCGCCTCATCCTGCGCCAAGGCGGTGCGGCCGCCATCCTCACCACCCTCGCCGAAGAAACCGGCGCATCCGCCATTTACACTCAGGCCGCCTATGAACCCTGGGCCAGCACGCTCGAACACCATATTCACGCCGAACTAGCCACCCGCGGCGTCGCGTTCAAACGCCTGGCCGGCGCCGTCATGAAGCGCCCAGACAGCATCCGCACCCAGACCGGCCACCCCTTCAAAGTCTACACCCCGTTCTGGCGCGCGTTCCAAGCGGGCCCTCCTGTCGCCCAACCCGTCCCTGCCCCCAAATCTCTCGCCAAGCCCAAGCGCTGGCCCACCAGCGATGGCCTCGCCTCCTGGCATCTCCATCCCGCCAAACCCGATTGGTCGGCTGGCTTCAGCGAGGAATGGACCCCCGGCGAAGCCGGAGCCATCAGCCGCCTCGAAACCTTCCTTGATGACGCCCTGCGCGATTACGCCGACGACCGCAACCGTCCCGACCGGACCGGCACGTCCAAGCTCTCGCCCCACCTCCATTTCGGCGAAATCAGCCCCGCCACCTGCTGGTATGCAGCCATCGCCGCCGCAGATCGCATCTCCAGCGAGGGCGCAACCGCCGACCGGGGCCTCGACACCTTCCAGCGCGAACTGGTCTGGCGCGAGTTCGCCACCCATCTCCTCGTCCACTGGCCAACCCTGCCTGAACAGCCCTTCAAACCCGAATACGCGAGCTTCCCCTACGTCCACGACCCCAAAGGCCTCCACGCCTGGCAGCGCGGCCTTACGGGCTTCCCCATCGTTGATGCCGGCATGCGCGAGCTGTGGCACACCGGCTGGATGCACAACCGCGTCCGCATGATCACGGCGTCTTTCCTCATCAAAGACCTGCTGATCCCCTGGCAGGCGGGCGAGGCCTGGTTCTGGGACACCCTCGTCGACGCTGACCTCGCCAGCAACGCGGCGAGCTGGCAATGGGTTGCCGGTTGCGGTGCCGACGCCGCGCCCTACTTCCGCATTTTCAATCCCAGCCGCCAAGGCGCAACCTTCGACCCCGACGGCACCTATGTCCGCCGGTGGGTCCCAGAGCTTGCAAATCTTCCGCCAGAACACATCCACGAACCCTGGATCGCCCCGCCCCTCATCCTCTCTGCCGCCGGTGTCACACTCGGTAAAAACTATCCACACCCAATCGTCGATCACGCAAGAGCCCGGGAAAAGGCGCTTTCCGCGCTAAAGCAGCTAAAAGCCGCAACCTCTTGATACCTATTCCATCCCTGAGCAGTTGCGATCGCAGCTAGACCGCTTTAACGCTATCGCTGGATTGTGACGCATGCGGAAGCCGCCACAATCCCAGTTAGTACAGTATCGCAAAGAGGGTTTCATGAAATTTGCAAGTTTGGTCCAGCGCACGGCGCTGGCACTCGTTATGGCCATTGGCCTCGTGGCCTTCGGTGACAGCGCGCAAGCGCGCCGTAGCCGCGACGGCGGCCTCCAGGTCAACATCGACGTCGAAGGTCAGGTGATGGAAGTCTATGTTGGCGGACAGTTGCGCCATCGCTGGCCGGTCTCGACGGGTCGCGACGGCTACGACACGCCAGGCGGCACCTATCGCCCCCAGCGTCTGGAAAAAATGTGGTTCTCAAAACAATACGATGATGCGCCGATGCCCAACGCCGTCTTCTTCCATGAAGGCTACGCCATCCACGGCACCAACGAAACGCGCCGCCTAGGCCGCCAAGCCTCGCACGGCTGCGTCCGTTTAGCCCCCCGCCACGCCGCTCAACTCTTCAGCCTCGTCGAAGGCCACGGCGCCAACACCCGCATCACCATCGACAACTAATACCAACGCGCATAAGTTCTGACTTATGCGCGCTGGTATCCGCGCGTGGGGTTGCCTCGCCG
>JANOVN010000426.1:0-4809 GCA_031417455.1 Hyphomicrobiaceae bacterium
TATACCAACGCGCATAAGTACTGACTTATTCGCGTTGGTATCCGCGCGTGGGGTTGGTGGGGCGGCCACGCGCAAACAAAGGAGAATACCGTCGCGCAGCCGACGAACCAAAGAGTCAGAACTTCTGCGCGACGGTATTACCAACCTGAGCGTGGTAAAGGTCCCTGTGTGTCGGGGATGTGCTTGAATGGGGTCGGGCGGGAGACCGTAAGGTCCCAAGTCATAGAGTGGGAGGGGCGTGGCAGTTCGCGACTGCGTCGCGCGTGGGGCTGTGGCTTGGGCCGACGCTGGTGGAGGAAAAGCAATTGGAGCGATACTAGGACCCCTCGCCGGAGAGTTTGTCGAAGAAGCGGGTGAGCTTTCCGGAGAGGGCGAGCGTAGTGAGCGTCAGGCCGATGGTGGCTAGGCTGACGAGGGCGAAATAGACGGCTTTCATGGTCATTGGGGCTTCGGCTTCGGCGATCAGGTTCATGCCGAGGAAGCCGGTCTCGGTCGTGCCGATGAGGCCTAAGATGGTCACGGTCGTCAGGCGATGCATGGAGCCCGATTGGCGGCGCAGCATGTCGCTGTCGAGGTACTGTACGGTATCGAACAATTCAGTGCGCAAGTCGTGGTAGACCTTGTCGTTGCCCAAATGGGCGATCTGCATCTTGAACAGATCGCGGGCCTGGACTTGATCGGACACCTCGGTGAACCAGTAGCGCTGAGTAAAGCGCATGAACGATTCCTGGAGGCTGTAGACGTCGCGGCGGAAGCTGGTGACGGACTTGGGGCTGTCAGCCTGCAGGCGAGTGATGGTGGCGACGAGACGGTCCTTGAGCATCAGCATCGAGGCTTTATGGAAGTGGCAGATCAGGAACAGCAGGAAATACTGGTGGCGGAACTGGCCGAGCAAGCCGCGTTCGTGATCGAGCAGCCAGGGGTCGTTGCCGCCCGACACGACTGTGAAGGCGTGACCGCAGGTGAGGAAGCGGGTGCTTGAGGCGTCGTGCGAGCCGGTCGGGTGGAAGAAGCGATCATAGCAATGGCGGGTCTCGAAATCCTGCAGGATTTGCGCGGAGTAGGGCGCCTTGTCTTTGGCGCCGGGGCCGGTCGCAAAGGCCAAGCGCATGTAATCGGGGCGGCCAAGATGGGACAGGGTTTCCATGACGAGATAGGTCATGGCCGGCATCCGGTAATACTCGATCTGGCGGAAGCGCAACGGGCTTTGAGGGTGGGCTGCGTGGGAGACGAAGGGGGCTAGCAGGAACTCCCAATGCGTGGAGATGCGTGGCGAGCGATGCTCGCCGACGAAGGCCAGATAGCCGTCGCGCTCGCCGTAATCGGAGGTGGACAGGACGCCACCGTCCGCGCCCAGCCATTCGACCTTTGCCGGGCAATGGAGCGGTTCGCCTTGCGCCGACCAGCCAGGCGGATAGGCGCGACCGAAGCGGTACATGATCTCTTTAGCAGTGGTGAGCGGGAGGTTTGAGGCTTCGATTTCGCACGCCAAGACGACCGCGTCGACATCATGGAAAAAGTGCAGGTCGATGTGGGCGATGGTGCAGGTGATAGGGGGCTGGCCGGGTTGCAATTCGATGCGGACCGCGCGGACGTCGTTGCGGCGGTAGATGCGCAAGGGGGCATCACCGTTGCCTTCGCGGGCTGCAGCCTGATTGGAGTCGCCGTAGAGGAAGCGCTGGACGTGGGGGAGGAAGCTGACGAACTCGCGGTAGTGGCGTTCGTGGAGCGGCTCGTCCTTGTTGC
Organism: Hyphomicrobiaceae bacterium; assembly: GCA_031417455.1. Taxonomy (GTDB): domain Bacteria; phylum Pseudomonadota; class Alphaproteobacteria; order Rhizobiales; family Hyphomicrobiaceae; genus JANXVY01. The sequence goes on from JANOVN010000426.1 coordinate 1,747, forward strand.
CGAATTCGTCTTCGACGCGCTCCCAGCGGCCGGGTGCGAGGCTCTGGAGCAGCCGCTCTGGCTTGATCCGCTTTGCGCCGTGATCATGCATGATCTGCAGGGGCCACAGCACAATCTGGCGGAAATGCTGGACGGTGGGTTCAAAGCCACCGCTATCAATGGCCGATTGGGTGCCTAAGTCCAGGTGCGTAGCAGTTTGGTTGTCCAGTATCATGGGCAGCCTCCTGGTAGGGTGGATCGAGCAAGCGTTGGGATAGCAAGTATGCTCTCGTTTCAACCGTAGTCTGAGTTGGATTAGAAAAAATGACAACGCCTGCATTGCTTTACGCACTTGCGAGAGTGAGCGTGTTGCGCTTGAGCGTGCAGGTGAACGCGGGGTGCGGACGGCCAGCGCGCGTTGACGCGGCGGTTTTACGAACGGATGGATACGTTACCGCAGGCGCGGGCGTGCCGCGCGATCCATCGAAGGCCGGTCCGCAAGCTGGCACTGCATAGCCAGAATAATGAGTAAGCTTGCGGATGCGATACTGTGGTTGACACGGACCATGAAAACCGCTGATCCACAGGGGAAAAGGGAGAAACTCGCGTGACCGCTGAGAGCAGTGCAGGACGTCCATATTCGTTGCGTGGCAAGCGCGTTTGGGTTGCGGGCCACAACGGCATGGTCGGCAGCGCGTTGGTGCGCCGGTTGCAATCGGAGGATTGCACCGTCCTAACGGTAAATCGGCGCGAACTTGATTTGAAACGGCTTGATAAAGTCCGCACCTGGATGGAGGACAACCAGCCTCAGGCGGTGCTGGTGGCAGCGGCGCGCGTTGGCGGGATCATGGCAAACCAGACTTTGCCTGTCGAATTTCTCCACGACAACTTGATGATTTCAAACAGCATCATCGAATCGTCTTTCGAAACCAAGGTCGAGAAGCTGTTGTTCCTCGGCTCGTCGTGCATTTACCCACGTATGGCGCCGCAGCCGATCGTCGAGGAGAGTTTGCTGACTGGCCCGCTTGAGCCGACCAACGAGTGGTATGCGATAGCCAAAATTGCAGGTATCAAGCTGTGTCAGGCGTTCCGCCAGCAGCACGGTTGTGACTTTATCTCGGGTATGCCTACCAATCTCTATGGCCCCGGCGATAACTATGACCTTAATTCGAGCCACGTCATTCCCGCGCTGATCCGCAAAGCGCATGAGGCCATGCTCGCTGGCGAGCCAGAGATCGTCATGTGGGGTACGGGGTCGCCGTTGCGCGAGTTCATGCATGTCGACGACTGCGCCGATGCGCTCGTTCATGTTTTGAAGAACTACTCGGCCCATCAGCATATTAACATCGGCTACGGTGAGGACATCTCAATTTTGCAGGCGACGCAGCTGGTATGCGAGGCGGTGGGTTACAAAGGCAAGATCACGCACGACCTGACCAAACCGGATGGTACGCCGCGCAAATTGATGAGTTCAGCCCGCCTCCACGCGCTCGGCTGGTCGCCCAAGATTTCTCTGCGCGAAGGCCTGGCTGAAACTTACAAGGCGTTCCTGGCACGGGAGTGAGGGGTTGGGCTGGCGCAAAAAACGGATCATGGCCATTTCATGTGCGGACTAACCGGCTTCCTCGACCTCAAGCGGTCTGCACCTGCGTCGAGCCTTGAGCAGACCGTCCAGCGGATGGCCGATAGCCTCGTCCATCGCGGTCCCAATGAGGGCGGGGTATGGGTCGATGAGGCGGCGGGCGTTGCGCTGGGCCATCGGCGATTGTCGATTGTCGATCTGACGGTGGCGGGGCGTCAACCGATGCTGTCGGCGTCGGGGCGGTTTGTCCTCAGTTGCAATGGCGAAATCTACAACGCCGAGGATCTGCGGGGAGAGTTGAATGCCAATCTGGGCGGCGGGCATTCCTGGCGCGGGCACTCAGACACCGAAGTTCTGGCCGAAGGTATTGCCGCATGGGGGCTGGAGGCAGCGATCTCCAAATGCGTCGGGATGTTTGCGCTGGCGCTGTTTGACCGCGAGACACGGACGCTCAGTCTGGTGCGTGACCGGCTCGGCAAAAAGCCACTGTATTATGCCCGGCAAGGGGCGCTGCTTTTGTTTGGCTCGGAACTGCGCGCGCTGCGGGCGCATCCCGATTTCCGGGCGGAGATTGATCGCGACGCGCTCGTTGGGTTCGTACGCCGGGGGCACTATCTTGAGCCAGCGACCGTTTATGCCGGGGTGGCTCAGCTCGAACCCGGGCACATTCTGACAATCGGGCCGGATGGGACTACGAGTAATAAACCTTATTGGACGCTGAAGTCGAAGATTGCGCAAGTCAGGGCGCAGCCGTTTGCCGGTTCGCCGGTAGAGGCCGTCGATTCCCTGAGCGATCTCCTGAGGGATGCCGTGAAGCGCCGCATGGTGGCCGATGTGCCGGTGGGGGCGTTTCTGTCGGGCGGGTTTGACAGCTCCACGATTGCTGCGCTGATGCAAACGGTTTCGCCACGTCCGGTGCGGAGCTTCTCGATTGGATTTTCGCAAGACGATTACAATGAAGCGCCGTTTGCGCGGGAAGTTGCCCGCCATCTCAAGACCGATCACACCGAGTTCATGGTGACGCCTAAGGAGACGCTGGACGTCATTCCAGGGTTGCCGACGATTTACGATGAGCCGTTTGCCGATAGCTCGCAGATTCCCACCTATCTGGTGTCCAAACTTGCCCGCAATCAGGTGACGGTTGCGCTATCGGGGGACGGTGGGGATGAGCTGTTTGCTGGCTACAACCGGTATACGCTCGGCGAAGCGATGCGACGGCGGGCGCGTCACTTGCCGCTTCCAGCCCGACGCGCCTTGTCTTTGGCATTGACAAAGACGCCTCCGCAGACGCTCGACCGGCTGGCAAGACTTATCCCCGGACGCCACCGCCCGGCGTTTCTTGGCGATAAACTCCACAAGCTGGCGGGTGTGCTGGCGCTCGATGATGCCGGGGTTTACCAGCAGTTGACGAGCCAATGGCCGGACGATCCCGCGGGTGTGGTGATAGGCGGCAAGGAGACGGTCTGGCCGGTTGGAGACGACGCGCTGGCCGTGCTGTTGCC
>JANOVN010000427.1:0-2866 GCA_031417455.1 Hyphomicrobiaceae bacterium
CCAAACCGCATAAGTACTGACTTATGCGGTTTGGTATCCGCGCGTGGGGTTGCCTCGCCGTAGGCGATCTTTCAGATCGACGCGGCCACGCGCAAAGCAAAGAGAATACCAGCCCGCAGCCTGTCGAACGAAGAGTCAAAACTTATGCGGGCTGGTATAAGCGGCATCGACGTTGATATCGTCGGCGCCATCGAAGGCCATCAGCGCTTCCGCGAGCAGTTCGCCCGCGACAAGGCGTTCTTCCAGGGCCTCGCCATAAAAACTCAAAAACCACGTCTGCTGCCGCAGAACAACTCGCCGAAGCCGAACGCGCCCACATCCATTTCCAGATCGACAATCTGATGACCTACGCCGAAGTCCGCACCCGCGTCGCCGCCGGCACCTTGGGCGTCGATGGTTGGCTCTACGATATGGCGACCGGCGACCTCCTGGCCTACGACCCGCAAACCGGCACCTGGCCCTGCCTCATCGACAAAGCGAGCGGATAACCCCAATCACCCCACCCGCTTGAACAGCATATCGTAATACTTGCCGCCGCCCGCCCGCGACGCAAACACATCCCGCCGCGCAACCACGAACGAATGCTGGCCTAAAAACGTCTCCATTTCATCGCCCTGCGTACAATTCTTGTACGCCTCGAAATCAGCGACTTCCGTCTTGATGAACTTGAACCGCGGCAGCAAATCCACCGCCCCGCGCAGCACCAGCAGCTCCGCCCCCTGCGTATCCATCACCAGCACATCGAACTGCCTCCAATCCACATTCGCCTCGCCAAGCAACGTCGCGAGCGTGCTCGAAACCAAGTCCACGCTTCCCACATAGCTCACGTCCGGCCAGATATCCTTATGCTCGTGCAACGCCAGGATCGACGACGACGCCCCGCCATTGCTGGCAACATTCAACCTATGATGATCGCCATCGCGCTCCGTAACCAGCGCCTCGATGGCCCTCTGCTTGGGATACCCCGCAATATTCGCCACCAATTGCACAAATACTTCCGGTATCGGCTCGACCCAGATGACATTCAGCCCGAAGCGATCATAAACCTTGCGCTCCTGTCCGGTGTTGGCGCCAACATGGATCACGCCCTTGCAGCCCGCCAAAAACCCGTTCTCTTGGTGCTGCGACCTCGCCTTCCCCGGCGTCATCAATCGCCGCAGCGGCTCAATCACAGCGGAAAAACTGGCCCGCACCGGCGTCAACATAGCCACAACTCCACAACGTGAGCGGCCCACTGCACGCACAACGCCTGCGGAACTTACTGCTAATTCTCAATCAGGGAACTGACAAAAAAGTCGTCCGCGAAATATATTTCTCTGGCAACGAGGTCCTACACCCAAAACTCCGGCTCGATTTCCCGCAGGTTTGGCCCCGACCGCAACGGCGAACAGGCCGTCGCTAGCCCCGTCTTGTCATCGATGTCGACCGCAAACCCGGCAATCGACCCCGGCCCTTCCGCAGGCTCGAACCGGCCCCGCGGGATCTTGGTGATGAACCGGTTGATCGGCTCTTCGAACGTCATCCCCAGCACCGAGTTGTAATCCCCGCACATCCCGGCATCCGACAGATACGCCGTCCCGCGCGGCAACACCCGGTCATCGGCGGTCGGCGCATGCGTGTGCGTCCCGACAACGGCACTCACCCGGCCATCGACGAAATACGCCAGCGCCTGCTTTTCGCTTGTTGCCTCCGCATGCATATCGACAAAAATCGCGTCCGCGCCTTGCTTAAGCTTGCACGCCGTAATCTCGTGATCCACGGCCCGGAACGGACAATCGATCTCGGTCATGAACACCCGGCCCATGGCGTTCATCACCAAGACGTCCGCGCCGTTCTTTGCCTTAAACAGCCCAGCGCCCTTCCCCGGCGTACCCTTGGGATAGTTCAGCGGCCGCAACAATTGCGGGCATCGCTCGATATAAACCAGCGTATCCTTCTGATCGAACGAGTGATTGCCGAGCGTCACCACATCGGCCCCCGCATCCAGCAGATCGTTGAAAATCTTCTCGGTAATGCCAAACCCGCCGGCCGCATTTTCCCCATTCACGATCAGAAAATCGAGTTTGTAACGCGCCCGCAGCTTTGGGATCGCGTCATAAACCGCCGCTCGTCCCGAACTTCCAACAACGTCACCGAGAAATAAAAGGCGCATCTGTTCTGCCCATACGCGTCACCTGGAACATTTCTGGGGCCCTGACGGTGTTAGCACCCAATCAAGCGGCTGGTCGTAGTCGAGATGCGGGACGGCGTCCAGGCGCTGTTCGTCATACGCTATACCAACAGTTACCAGCGGTTTTAAACGTCGCAGCTCATGCAACGTCCGGTCATAAAACCCACCACCATATCCCAGCCTCTGGCCACTCGCATCAAATGCCAGCAACGGCACCAGCACAATATCTGGCATTACCACCGCCCGCTTAGCCAGCGGCTCGGCAATTCCCCAAACCGCCTCCGCCATTTCGTCGCCCGGCGACCAAGCCCGAAACACAAGTGGCAAACCCTTGCCCTGCATCGCAGGCAGCGCCAACGGATGCCCCTCGCCATGCAGCCGCATCATCAGCGCCAGCGGATCGATTTCCTCCCCGATGGCCGAAAACGCCGAAACCGCAGCGCCTGCTCGCGGTCCCAAAAACCCCAAGCCATGCTCCGCAAGCCTAGCTCCAGCCTGAGCCCCGTGCCTAGCAAATGCCGCAGTCCTGGCAAGCTTCGCCGCCGTCCGCACTCGCCTCTTCTCTGATTTCATATCAACCACGGAACCAACCCTAACCGTCATCACGGCCAATGCCGCGACCCAAGCAACCCTCAAATAATCTCAAGCCCCGCTCCAAAAACACCAAAAACAAATCAAAAAAAGCCAATTGTGCGG
>JANOVN010000428.1:0-1715 GCA_031417455.1 Hyphomicrobiaceae bacterium
CCAAACCGCATAAGTACTGACTTATGCGGTTTGGTATCCGCGCGTGGGGTTGCCTCGCCGTAGGCGATCTTTCAGATCGACGCGGCCACGCGCAAAGCAAAGAGAATACCAGCCCGCAGCCTGTCGAACGAAGAGTCAAAAATTCTGCGAGCTGGTATTACGCCGCCAAACGATGGGCGGATGAATGCGACGCCCCTGAGACGTTGGCCGTCAACGCGGCGACGAGATGCTGCGGCTTGAACCCCCAGTGAACATTCAAGCGGGTTGAGGCAGCGCAGGCAGCGAGCGGAGCCAAAGCCGCATATCCGCGCTCAAGGAACAGGTTTTTCAGCCGTCGGGCAGACATCGCGTCGACGAGGTGCCAGAAGCGGATGAGCGTCGCATTGCCAATCATACGATCACCGGCATGGTCTTGCCAAAAGGCGCGTTCGATTTCGACCCGCATGGCGGGAGGCGCGCCGTGAAACACGACCAGAGCCTGGCCGCGTTCAACGAGTCTGTCGACGACGGCTTGGAGCGCGCCGGCCGGGACCATCGCGATATCGGTGGGGTCAAGGTGCGTGGCTTGACCGTGCCTAACTGCTTGCATGACGCTCTCCTTGAAGGCCTAAGCCTTGATGATGAGGAGAGTTTCGCGCACAATGGCCCGCAGCGCTGTTACGCACGGGACACGAAGGTATCAAGAAATACCAAGGCAAGAATTACCAAGGCTAGCCGGGCTGATATTAAAACCGGTAGCCATAGCGCACGCCGAGGCGATCCATGCCCTCGTTGTACTTCATCATGTAGCCGTTCGACGTATGCTCGAAATACGCCGACACCGACTGATGCGCATCGAACCGGTAGCCGAATTCGAGCGGAATATGAAACAGCACCCGGGACCCCAGTGCCTTGCGGCCAGGATCTTCACGACCAAGGTTGCCATCATGCACCGCAGCGCCAAGGCCAATTCCGAAAAACAACCCTGACGCCGCTTCATATGTATAGCGAGCGTCCAAATACCCCATATTGGTCTGACCAGCGGTAGTGATCGATCCACCGATCGCAGGCCGGATCGTACCAAAGAACGCCTGCATGGAAGGCGAAAGCTGCGCCTCGACGTTAACATCCACCGACCGCTCCTCGCGGCGGAAACGGCTCCACAGATCGGGAACATCGTGACTGAGCGCACCGACACTGAACTGATAGATCAAACTGTCGCCAGCTGACGCAGACCCAATGCCAGCGATCAAAACGAACGCAGCACTCGCAAGTCGCGACAAGGCATGGCTCTGGTTCATTCAGGTTCCCAACGAGAATAGATGCCGCCCCCGCAGCGCAATCCGAAACCGATCCTATATATTACGCCCCAAGAATTCGCAACACCGCGGGTCGGCAGCAAGAGTAAACTCAGCTCGCCGCGCACATGCCCTTGGCAGCCGAAACGGCAGCAGCTTTCGTCTCATAGTGACCGACGACTTCGCCGCCCGGCGCATGGGTCGCTATAAAATTCTCCGCCATGCTGGAGCGCTCGTCCCCGATCACAGTCACCGCAGTCAACCGCACTTCCGATCCGCTGCGCGACCGAATGAGAACGCTCTCCGTACCGCCATAACTTGCTGAATAGATGCGGCAATTGACCGGCGCAGGGATTCCACCCACCGCGATCCCTGCTTGCGCCGCCATCGCAAACCGCGCTGCACCCGTCTGCTCAGGAACCAGCGAGTCCGTCGGCG
>JANOVN010000429.1:0-4940 GCA_031417455.1 Hyphomicrobiaceae bacterium
CTCGCTCGCAAGTTCATCCTCCCGCCCGCCCAACGCCGTCAACGGACACGAAATCCCAGTTTCGGGCGCGATCGTGTGCCGCTCGCACAAAGCAAAATCCGCCCGCAACGGCTCAAGCAACAGCTTGCGCAATTCGGAATTCTGCAAACTCTCCGCAGGCAGCAACCCGAGCTTGGCAATCGCCGCCAGCAGCGTATCGTCGCTCGCATCGTGTAGCGTCGCTGATTGGGCCGCTATCTCCGGTGCGGGCAACCCCGACACCATTACCCGCAGCGGCTGGATTAGCCCGCCAGCATCCAACGCCCGCGCAACTTCAAATGCCACCAGCGCGCCCACGCTATGCCCAAACAGCACCATCGGCATATCGAGAAACGGCTTCAGCGCGTCCATGATCGCGCCAACCGCAACGCCCATGTCGTCGACGGCGTCGTCACGCAGCCGCGCGCCGCGCCCCGGCGGGTTCACGCTGACGACATCGATCCAATTGGGTAGATAATCCGCCCACGAACGGTAGGCCTGAGGACCCCCGCCGCCGTGCGGAAAACAGACGAGCCGGATTCGTGCGCCATCCCGGGGCTGTCCGCGAAAAATCCACGATGCACTCGGCTGGGACATGACTGAAACGCGCCCCGGACAGGCTTCGAGAGAATTCCCCAAAAGCACAATTTAGCAGGAGCCGTCAAGATAGCGGGAATGCCAGCTTGCCCCATGGCGTTGTCCTGCGATAACGTGCGCGCAGTCGCTCGAAAATGCTGCCGGATTGCAATCGCTGCGGATGTGATTGGCGTGCACGCAAGGGTCGGCGGGGTACCGTTCGTGTCATCGGCTGCGAGGAATTTCGAATTCCCCGCGGGTCGGGTCATTTTTTTTCGTGGTGAGTCATGACTGCAAACACGGCGCAGATCTTTGTCGACGATTTGTTTTCCTCAAATCGAACAGATCGCTACATGGAAGAATACGTCTTTTCCTTCGTCGAAAAATGGGACGAACTGATCGATTGGGACCAGCGTGCGGCAGCCGAAGGCGACTTTTTCATCGACGTGCTCGCCTCGCGCGGCGTCAAAACCGTACTCGATGTTGCAACCGGCACCGGCTTCCATTCCGTCATGCTCAAGCAGTCAGGCTTCGACGTCACCAGCGCCGACGGTAGTGCACTGATGTTGCGCAAAGCCTCACAAAACGGCCTCCGGCGCGGGCAGTCGCTGACCACCGTCCAAGCCGATTGGCGCTGGCTGGCAAACCACATCGCAGGCCGCTTTGATGCAATCGTCTGCCTGGGCAATTCCTTCACCCACCTCTTCGCCGACCAAGACCGCCGTCAGGCGCTGGCCCATTTCTACGCACTCCTCAATCCCGGCGGGGTCCTCATCCTCGATCAGCGCAACTACGACGCCCTGCTCGATAAAACCGCCCTACCGAGCCGCAAATTCTATTACTGCGGCAAAGACGTTTGCGCCCGCCCCATTCACGTCGATGATACCATCGCCCGCTTTCGCTACGAGTTTTCCGACGGCGCGGCCTTTCATCTGGAAATGTTCCCGTTGAGAAGGGCTTATGTCCAGCGGCTCATTTGCGAATCTGGTTTCGAGGCGATCGCTACCTATGGCGATTTCAAGGAAACCGTCCGAGAATCAGAGCCCGATTTTTATATCCACGTTGCCAAAAAATCCAAAGCAAATGGCAAGCTGTAAATGACGAATTCCTATTCAGATGCCGCTCGTATAGCGCGCGACTATTACAATAGCGAAGATGCCGATAACTTCTATTTCCACATCTGGGGCGGCGAAGACATCCACATCGGCATCTACGAAAAAACCGGCGACGGAGTCGCCCTCGCGAGTAGCCGTACTACCGCCCTACTTGCCGACGGGCTCGGTGCGCTCCCCAAGACGGCACGCATCCTCGACATCGGTTCCGGCTACGGCGGCTCCTCCCGTTATCTCGCCAATCGCTTCTACTGCCGCGTCACTGCTCTCAACCTCTCCGAACGCGAAAACGACCGCAATCGCGAGGCCACCGCACGTGCGGGCCTCTCGCACTTGATCGACGTCGTCGACGGCTCGTTTGAAGGAATGCCGTTCGAAGCCGCCACCTTCGACGTCATCTGGTCCATCGACGCCCTGCTCCACTCCGATAAGCGTAACGCCGTTCTCGCCGAAGCTTATCGCGTCCTGCGCCCCGGCGGCCAGCTGATCTTCACCGACCCCATGGAAAGCGGCGCGTGTACAGCCACGCAACTGGCTCCCGTCCTCGCCCGCATCCATTTGGACAGCATGGGCTCCTTCGCCAGCTACGACCGCGCAGCCACTGCGCTGGGCTTTGAAACCCTTGAGACCCGCGATCTGACTCCTCACCTCATCCGCCACTACACCCGCATCCGCGAAGAACTGGTCGAAAACACTGCCATCCTCGAAGGCAAAGTCTCCCAACCCTTCATCGCCAACGCCCTCACCGGCCTCGATCATTGGGTTCGCGCCGGGCAAGCCGGATGCCTCGCCTGGGGCATCCTGCATTACAGAAAACCTGCTTAAGTCCCAAAAGGACTGCAGGTCTGGAGGTTGCCCGTCCAGCGGAGCGAGTCATCGCGCAGCGATGCTACGCATCGACGCTGGCCTCTCGCAAGGGAGCCGCGACCTACCGCACCCGCTCGATCACCATCAATTCCGGCGCTGCCCCCACCGCATTGAACCGCCGATGCTGACTGGCCGCAAACCCCTCCGGTCGCGCCCGTGCAAACGCCCTCACTGCCTCAGCCTCCTCCGCCCCGCCCGCATGCCCTGGATACACCACGACTGTCACCGTCCCGGCCACGGACAAAAAATCCACCGCCTGCTGAAGCGCTGCCAACGTCGTCTCCGTCCGCGTGATGATGTCCTTCGCAGCCCCCGGCAGATACCCCAGATTGAACATTACCCCGCAAAGCCGCCCCTTCGCCTCCAAAGGCAAGCACTCAGCCATCCGCTCATGCCCCGCATGCGTGAGCGTCACCTGCTTGAGCCCGCGCACCCTCTCAGCGGCAACCGCCAGCGCCGCCGCCTGCACATCGAACCCGAAAACGCGACCCGTTGGACCAACCCGCTCCGCAAGCCACATCGTATCGTGCCCGTTCCCCACGGTCGCATCGACAACCCAGCCTCCTGTCGCAAGCGACTGCCGCAACAATACCCGAGCCAGTTCCGTCGCCCGCATCATCGCCAGAATTTCCTCAAATCGACCTCGGTCGGCAACGCCGCCCCCGCCATCAAATGCCGTGCAAACATGCCGGTAAACCACGGACCATGCAGCGACCCCTTCGACCCCAGCCCGTTAAAATATCCCAACCGCTCATGCTCGGGATGCACCCCCATCACCGGATTGCTCTCCGCAATGATCGGCCTTACCGCCGCCTCGTGGTTGACCACTGTATACGGCACGCGCCAGAACGCCTGTAGCTTGCGTTCGATCTCCGCCCGTGCGCCCTCATCCGGCACCTGGTCGAGCGTTGCCCAATCATACGACGCCCCCACCCGGAACACGTCGGGCTCGGCGGTTGGCGCAATCCAGATCCCCCGGTGAAAACACTGCGGCGGCACGTCCCGCTCAAACCGCACCGTCAGAATGTCCCCCTTCGCCGCCTTGAACGGCACCCAGGAAAAATACGGATTGCGCGCGGCCGCATAGCCCTCGCACGATAGGACCCGCAGCGCCCGATGTGGCCCCACCCTCACGTCGTCCCATCCAAGCTCGACGTCGCGTTCCCAAACGACTGCCATCTCTACCCACGGCAAAACCGCCCGCGACGCGGCCAAGTAGCCCGCCACATCAAGCTGCGCCGTTCGCATCACAAATCCACCCTCGACCGCTTCCGCCAACTCCGCCCCAACCAACGGCTCCGGCTGAGGCACCACGACATGAGTTTGATACTCCGGCCGCAAACTTCGCGGCCCCCATGCCAACCGCTCAGACTGACCCTGAAACAGCCGCACCGCCGTCCGCTCATGGAAAAAGCGAGAGCCCGTAATCCCCTCGACGCCTGCATAAAACGCCCGCGCCTCGGCCAGCAGCGCGTCGCAGTTCGCCGTCAGCACCAGCCGCATTCCGGTAATTGGCGTCATCAACCCCGCCGCGATCTTTGATGACGTAACGGGCTCGCACGCATCGATGAGCAGTACCTGCTGGCCCGCCTCCCGCAACTGCCACGCGAGCGTCGTCCCGGCCAGCCCCTGCCCCACGATGATCGTGTCCCACATCTCGTGCCGTTCCATGACTTTCAACCGCGCAAAGTGGGTTCAGACCAGCATTCACTCCAACGATTGTTGCAGTGCGCAACTAAGGTATACTAGGCTCACCCGGCTGGACTGCCCAAAATGCAAGATGCGACTAAACCGTCGCTTCCGTACCCGCCACCCATTGATCGAACAGGACACGTCCACCATGCAGCTTAGAGGCAAGACCGCCGTCGTCACCGGATCGACCAGCGGCATCGGACTTGGCATCGCCCACGCGCTCGCAGCCCAAGGTGTCTGCGTGATGCTGAACGGCTTCGGCGACGCCGCCGAAATCGAAGCCATCCGCGCTGGCATGGCCACCAAGTACGGCGTGAAAGTGGGCTACAACGGTGCCGATATGTCGAAAGGCAGCGAAGTCGCAGACCTTATCGCCGCAGCCCAATCAGAACTCGGCGGCGTCGATATCCTCGTCAACAACGCAGGCATCCAGCACGTCGCCCCGGTTGAGGAATTCCCGGTCGATAAGTGGGACGCCATCATCGCCATCAACCTGTCGTCCGCCTTCCACGCCATCCGCGCCGCGATGCCCCAAATGCGCGCAAAGAACTGGGGCCGCATCATCAACATCGCGTCCGCCCACGGCCTCGTCGCTTCGGCGCAAAAATCGGCCTACGTCGCCTCCAAACACGGCATCATCGGCTTGAGCAAAGCAGTCGCGCTTGAAACCGCCAC
>JANOVN010000430.1:0-8064 GCA_031417455.1 Hyphomicrobiaceae bacterium
GGGGCGAGCAGTTCGATGAACCGGTAGGTGTAATCGCGCTGGGTTCGGCCGCGGCGGACGGCGATGCGGGAGACGCTCGATTCAAACAGGTGGCTGGCGTCGAGCAAGGTGAGGCCCGCGTCGCGGACGGGATCGTAGGCGATCGATGTGATGATGCCGATGCCGAGGCCCAATTCGACGTAGGTTTTGATGACGTCGCTGTCGAGGGCTTCCAGCACGATGTCGGGGGAGAGTTCGGCCTTGGTGAAGGTCGCGTCGATGCGGCTGCGGCCGGTGAACGCGGCGTCGTAGGTTACAACGGGATAGTCGGCAATAGCGTCCAAGGTCAGCGGTTTACCGTTGGCGAGCAGGTGGCCCTTCGGGACGATGACGGCGTGGGTCCAGCGCAGGTAGGGGAATGTCGCGAGCAGGGGTTCCAAGGCCAGGGTTTCGGTGGCGATGCCGACGTCGGCGGAACCGTCGAGGAGCATGGCGGCGATTTCGCTCGGGTTTGCTTGTTGCAAGACGAGGCGGACCTTGGGGAAGCCAATACGGAATTTAGCGATCACCGGCGGGAGTACGTAACGGGCCTGGGTGTGGGTGGTCGCAATGCGGATTTCGCCTTCGTCGCGCTGGCTGAATTGCTCGCCGATGCGCTTGATGTTGCGCGTATCTGTCAGCATGCGCTCGACGATGGGGAGCAGTTCGCGGCCGGGTTCGGTGAGGCCGAGCAGGCGCTTGCCTTTGCGTTCGAACAGGGCGACGCCGAGTTCCACCTCAAGGTCCTTGATGTGTTTGCTGACGCCCGATTGCGACGTGCTGAGCGCGCCTGCAACCTCGGTGAGGTTGAAGTTGTGCTTGACGGTTTCGCCGATGATGCGGAGTTGCTGGAAGTTCATGATGTGGCGGTAGATAACATCTTTTTGGGCTCTCGTGGGCCACTTTGGGCGGTGCCGACGAAATTGATGTGGCGGGTGAGAGGGATGTTGGAACTGACCTTTAAGTCCGCGCCGTCCAAGTTCGCGCCATCACCGTCCGCGACTTCGGCGCGGACGGTGATGGCTAAGATGAAGCTCATTGCGGCGGCAAGGCCCGCATAGGCTAAGAATCGGGACAAACTGGTCATGGGAGCCTGGTAGATAGGCTGTCTTTCCTATCCCGGCGCGGGAGAGGAAAGACATTGGGGGCGAATGTTCTTTATGCGTCGGGCTGCGGGGTCATGCGGAGGTAGGGGCGCAGGGCCCTGAAACCTTTGGGGAAGCGGCGGGCGATTTCATCGGCGTCCTGCAGCGAGGGGACGATGACGACGTCTTCGCCGTGCTTCCAGTTGCCAGGGGTGGCGACCTTGTGATGCTCGGTTAGTTGGAGGCTGTCGATGACGCGCAGGACTTCGTCGAAGTTCCGGCCGGTGCTGGCGGGGTAGGTGATGGTCAGGCGGATCTTTTTGGCGGGGTCGATGACGAACAGCGAGCGGACGGTAAGGGTCGCGTTCGCGTTGGGGTGGATCATGTCGTAGAGCGTCGAGACGGTGCGGTCGGCGTCGGCGAGGATGGGGAAGTTTACGCTGGTGTGCTGGGTCTGGTTGATGTCGTCGATCCAGCCCTGGTGGTTGCCGAGTTCGTCGACGGAAAGGGCGAGGACCTTGACGTTGCGCTTGGCGAATTCGTTCGAGAGCTTGGCGGTGAGGCCGAGTTCGGTGGTGCAGACCGGGGTGTAGTTGGCGGGGTGCGAGAACAGGACGCCCCAGCTGTCGCCGAGGTATTTGTAGAGATTGATCGGGCCGAGGCTCGAGTCTTGGATGAAGTCGGGGGCTGTGTCGCCGAGGCGGAGGGTCATGGGGCGCTCGCATATTTGCATAGGGGAGGAAGATAGGAGCGCAATCTAGCGCGGTGGCTTAGCAGCGCAAACGCTTAGAAGTGCGGTGCTTATGTGAAAAAGTGAAAAGGAGCGCGTTAGGATCGCGGGGTGAGGGACATGATCTCGGCGACGATGGCGAGGGCTAATTCGGCGGGGTTTTTTGCGCCGATGTCGAGGCCGATGGGGCTGTGGATTTGCTCGATGAAAGCTAACGGCACGCCGCGCATGGCGAGCAGGTCGCGGCGCTGGCCGTGGGTGCGGCGGCTGCCGAGGGCGCCGACGTAGAAGGCGGGCGTTGCTGCGCACATGGCGAGGATGGCGGGTTCCCAGTCGTGGTCGTGGAAGACGAGGACGACGGCTGAGCGAGCGTCGATGAGGGCGGGGTCGAAGTCGTCGGGATTGGTCAGGTGTTGGATGCGGGCGATGGCGGCTAGGCGGGCGAGGGTTTGTTGGTCGGGGGACGCAACGACGATGTCCCATTCCAGGTCGTGGGCGAAGCGGGCGACGAAATCGACATTGATGCCGCGACCGGCGATGATGAGGCGGGGAACGGGATAGTAGGCGCGGGTGAATGGTGCGGTCGTTTGATCGCTGGCGAGGTCGAAGGTCAAAGTGGTGGGGTGGCGGGCGGCGATTTCGGTTGCGAGGCGTTCGAGGGTGCTCGTGGGGAGTGTGGCGTCGAAGTGGACGTCGATGCCGGAGCCGCACGGGAGCACGACGTCGATATAGTTGGAGCCTGCGCCGTAGCGGACTGTGCGGTTGGCGGCGTGGTTGAGGGCGGCGATGGCTTCGGAGACGATGGCTGATTCGGCGCAGCCGCTGGAGATGGTGCCGAGGTAGTCGCCGTGGATGTTGACCGCCATCTGGCTGCCGAGGCGGCGGGGGGATGAGCCGTCGATGTGGACGAGGGTTACAAGCGCGCAGGGGATGGATGCGTGGCGCCAGGCGAGCAGTTGGGGGATCACGTTTTCGGTGAAGATGGGGCGGGTCCGTGCGGGGGATTGAAGAGTGTCCAAGCTAAATAATCCCAAAGTTCATTGCTGTAACCGCGTATCTGTATAGGGCGTAGAGTGAGACGTTTGCATGGGTGTCATTGTTCCTCGTGCATCGCGACTAAAGGAGGGCGGGGATTTCTGCGGGTGTGCGTTGACCAGAAGGGCTAGCGCGACTACCTGTTGGAAACGTCATAGACGTCTTGTGGGAGAGATCGAAGCCTCGACTTCGACGCCGAAGGAGCAACCGCCCCGGAAACTCTCAGGCAGAATGGACCGCAAGATAATCGACGCTCTGGAAAGTGGCTACACGTTCGTCCGTGCGGCCCACCGACGAGGAAAAGCTTTTGTGTGCCGGTTTGGCAGTCACTTGGGCTCAAACTTTCAGGTCTCGCGACAGAGGGGGCTCTTTGGTGGCGCACAATCGCGTCGGCTGTGAGCTTTGCCTGTTGTAGAACCTGGGAGCCGCTTCATGAGCGCTGCGATGCCGACGAACAATTCCGAACTCAAGATTACGCCGTTGCATGCGCTGCACCTGTCATTAGGTGCGCGGATGGTGCCGTTCGCTGGCTACGATATGCCGGTTCAGTATGCGGCGGGGGTGCTCAAGGAGCATCTGGCGGTGCGGACGCACGCTGGGTTGTTTGATGTTTCGCACATGGGGCAGATCACGCTGCGGGCGAAGTCTGGCGACGTGGCCGATGCCGCGCGGGCGCTGGAGCGGCTGGTGCCGGTCGATGTGGCGGGCTTGAGCGTTGGGCGGCAGCGGTATGGGCTGTTTACAAACGAGGCTGGCGGGATTCTTGACGATTTGATGGTGGCCAATCGCGGTGATCATTTGCTGCTGGTGGTGAATGCTTCGTGCAAGGCTGGCGATGAAGCGCATCTGCGGGCCGCGCTGTCGGATACGTGTGAGATTGCGGTGTTGGACCGGGGGCTGCTGGCCTTGCAGGGACCGCTGGCGGCGGTGGCGCTAGCGAGGTTGGCGCCGGAGGTTGCTGCGATGTCCTTCATGGATGTGCGCGAGGTGTCGCTGATGGGCGCGGCGTGTGTTGTTTCGCGGTCTGGGTACACGGGTGAAGACGGGTTTGAGATTTCGGTGCCGGCGGACAAGGCTGCCAAGATCGCAGGGGCGCTGCTGGCCGAGGGAGACGTGCTGCCGATTGGTCTGGGCGCGCGGGACAGTCTGCGGCTTGAGGCAGGCATGTGCCTCTACGGGGCGGATATCGATACGGTGACGACGCCGGTTGAAGCTGGCTTGGGCTGGGCGATCCAGGGTGTGCGGCGGGCCGGTGGTGCGCGGGCTGGCGGATTTCCAGGGGCTGACGTTATTCTCGCACAGTTGAAGGCTGGGTCCCAACAAGCGGTGGTTGGGCGTTTGCGGGTTGGGCTCAAGGCTGAGGGGCGTGCGCCGGTGCGTGGCGGGGCGGCGCTGTACGCTGAGGCTGAGGGCGGGGCGCAGATCGGGACCGTCACGTCGGGCGGGTTTGGGCCGAGCGTCGATGCGCCGGTGGCCATGGGGTATGTGCCCGCGCCGTTTGCCAAGGCCGGGACGCGGGTGTTTGGGGATGTGCGCGGCAAGCGGCTGCCGGTCGTGGTGAGCGCCATGCCGTTTGTGAAGACGAATTACAAGCGGGTCTGATGGATGGCGGGTTTGAAGTTTTCACGTTGATCGCTGCTCAACCCCCACCCCTAACCCCTCCCCGCAAGGGGGCGAATCAGAGCGGAGATTTGATCCGACCCTCACACCCCCACGCCAGACAGTGATTTCAACATTTCTCAAAGCGGAGACTCTCGATGCTCAAATACACTGCAGATCATGAATGGTTGGCGCTTGCGGGCGATGTGGCGACGGTTGGGATCACGCAGCATGCGGTCGAGCAGCTCGGCGATCTCGTGTACGTGCAGTTGCCGGAGGTGGGCGCGATGCTCGTCAAGGGTGCTGGTGCGGCGGTCGTTGAGTCGGTGAAGGCGGCGTCGGACGTTTACGCGCCGCTCGATGGTGAAATCGTCGAGGTCAATCAGGGGATTGTTGATGATCCGTCGCTGGTGAATTCCGACCCGCAGGGAAAGGGCTGGTTTTTCAAGATCAAAATCGCCGACGTTGGCGCGCTGGCGGCGCTTCTCGATGAGGCAGGTTACAAGGCATTGATCGGAGCTGACCACGCATGACGACGACAGCCAAATACGATCCGTATGATTTCGCCAATCGCCGTCATATCGGGCCCTCGCCTGAAGAGATTGGGGAGATGTTGCGTGAGTTGGGCGTGTCGAGCTTGGAGGAGTTGATTGCCGAGGTGGTGCCGGAGGGCATCCGGCAACGGCAGCCGCTGGAGTTTGGCAAGCCGCTGACGGAGCGCGCCGGGCTGGACCGGATGCGCGAGATTGCGGGCAAGAACCGCTTGCTGACCTCGCTGATCGGGCAGGGGTATCACGGGACGATCATGCCGCCGGCGATCCAGCGCAACATTCTGGAAAACCCGGCCTGGTACACGGCCTATACGCCGTATCAGCCCGAGATCAGCCAGGGCCGGTTGGAGGCGATGTTAAACTTCCAGACGATGGTGTGCGATCTGACGGGGCTCGATGTTGCGAATTCGTCGTTGCTGGATGAGGCGACGGCGGCAGCGGAAGCAATGGCGCTGGCGCATCGCATGAGCAAGTCGAAGGTGGCTGCGTTCTTCGTCGATGAAGGGTGTCTGCCGCAGACGATAGCTGTCGTGAAGACGCGGGCCGAGCCGCTCGGGTGGACGGTGATCGTGGGCGATCCGTTCAAGGACCTCGATCCGGCGGCGGTGTTTGGCGCGCTGTTTCAGTATCCGCATTTGAATGGGTCGTTTGCCGATTTTACCGAGGTGATTGCCAAGCTGCACGGGGCGAAAGCGCTGGCGGTGGTGGCCGCCGATCCGATGGCGCTGTGCCTGCTCAAACCGCCGGGCGAAATGGGGGCCGACATCGCGGTCGGATCGATGCAGCGGTTTGGCATGCCGATGGGCTATGGCGGGCCGCATGCGGGGTATATGGCGGTTCGCGATGCCTACAAGCGTTCGCTGCCGGGGCGGCTCGTGGGCGTGTCGGTCGATGCGCGGGGGAACCGGGCGTACCGGCTTGCGCTGCAGACGCGCGAGCAGCATATCCGGCGCGAGAGTGCGACATCGAATATCTGCACGGCGCAGGTGCTGCCGGCGGTGATTGCGTCGATGTACGCAGTGTTTCATGGCCCGAAAGGATTGCGCGCGATTGCCGAGCGGATCCATCGCAAAGCCGCGCGGCTGGCGGATGGATTGGAGGCGCTGCACTTTAAGGTGTTGCCGGGCGCGTTCTTCGACACGATCACGGTGGAGGTCGGTCCCTATCAGGGGCTGATCATGAAGAACGCGGTCGATAACGGGGTGAACCTGCGCAAGGTGGGATCGACCTGTATCGGCATTGCGGTCGACGAGCGGACGCGGCCTGCGACGCTTGAGGCGGTGTGGCGGGCGTTCGGCGGGTTCGATCTCAAGTATAGCGACGATTATCCCGAATACCGGTTACCGACAGCGCTGCTGCGGACGACCGAGTACCTCACGCATCCGGTGTTTCATATGAACCGGGCCGAGACGGAAATGACGCGGTATATGCGGCGGCTGGCGGATCGCGATCTGGCGCTCGACCGCGCCATGATCCCGCTGGGCTCGTGCACCATGAAGCTCAACGCGACGGCGGAGATGCTGCCGATTTCGTGGCCGGAGCTCAACGAGATTCATCCGTTCGTGCCGGGCGATCAGGCGCTGGGGTATGCCGAGATGATCGGCGATCTGTGCGTGAAGTTGTGTCAGGTCACTGGGTATGACGCGTTTTCGATGCAGCCGAATTCGGGCGCGCAAGGTGAGTATGCCGGGCTATTGACGATCCGGGCCTATCATCTGGCGCGCGGCGAGGGGCGTCGCAATGTGTGCCTTATTCCGGCGTCGGCGCATGGGACCAATCCGGCGTCGGCTGCGATGTGCGGGTTCAAGGTCGTCGTGGTTTCGACGGACAAGTCCGGCAACATCGACGTTGCGGACTTCAAGGCGAAGGCGGCTGCCAACAAGGATATGCTCGCGGCGGCGATGATTACGTATCCGTCGACGCATGGGGTGTTTGAGGAAAGCGTGCGCGAGATTTGCGCGATCACGCATGACAACGGGGGGCAGGTTTATCTCGACGGCGCGAACATGAACGCGATGGTCGGGTTGGCGCGTCCGGGCGATGTGGGGGCCGATGTCAGTCATCTCAATCTGCACAAGACGTTCTGCATTCCGCACGGCGGCGGCGGGCCGGGGATGGGGCCGATTGGGGTGAAGGCGCATCTGGCGCCGTTTCTGCCGGGGCATCCTATGACGGGGGGAACTGCGATGACGGTGTCAGCGGCGCCCTACGGGTCGGCGCTGATCCTTGCGATTTCCTGGAGCTATTGCCTGATGATGGGTGGGGAGGGGCTGACGCAGGCGACGCGGATCGCGATTCTTTCGGCAAACTATATCGCGAGCCGGCTCAAGGGCGCGTATGGGGTTTTGTATACGGGGACGAAGGGCCGGGTGGCGCACGAGTGCATTGTCGATACGCGGCCGTTCAACGAGCGGGCGGGGGTTAGCGTCGACGATGTTGCCAAGCGGCTGATCGATTGCGGGTTCCATCCACCGACGATGAGCTGGCCGGTCGCTGGGACGCTGATGATCGAGCCGACGGAGAGCGAGACGAAGGCGGAGCTCGATAGGTTCTGCGAGGCGATGCTTGGGATTGCCGAAGATGTGCGGGCGATCGAGGAGGGGCGGTTGGACAAGACCAACAATCCGCTGAAGAACGCGCCGCATACGGTTCAGGATCTGATCGGGGATTGGCAGCGGCCGTATTCGCGGGAGGCGGCGTGTTTTCCAGCGGGCGCGTTCCGGGTCGATAAGTATTGGCCGCCGGTCAACCGGGTCGACAACGTGTATGGCGACAGGAACCTGGCGTGTTCGTGCCCGCCGGTGGAGAGTTACGCGAAGTAGCTTTTTGTGCCTCACACGCTAGCGCGCTCCGGCGGGCGGCGCTTGCGCCGGGTCGCGTTTGCTCCCGTGCCCTTCGGGCGTGGATGTGGATTGGCCTGAAGGCGTGGCCTCTGGGTCCCGGATCTCCGCTGCGCTGCGTCCGGGATGACAAATTTTGCAAAGATCTGTCATCCCGTGCGCTCAGCTAGCGTCTTTCACGGTGCAGTGCAGACACGGGACCCAGG
>JANOVN010000431.1:0-2155 GCA_031417455.1 Hyphomicrobiaceae bacterium
GGGCTTTGGATTCAGGCGTCAGATCGCTTGATGCGGTCACGAAGGTCAGGCGGTCGAAGTCGAACCACAGCTTGTTGTCGATGGCTGCGTCTTTGGTGTTGATGAAGGTCAACATCTTGGACTCGAGGCCGTCCTTGGCGACTTCGATCGAAGCGCCGCCGGGCAGCGTGTACTTCACAAGACCATTGGCTCCTGGGACAGCAACGAGCTGGGTCGAGACGGGGGCTGCTGGAGCTGGAGCTGTTGGGGGTGCTGGCGCTGCTGCGACCGGGGCAGGCGCGGGCTTTGGAGCAGGAGCTGCGGGTGCTGCAGCGGCGACTGGCTTGGGAGCCGGCGCGATCGGTGCTGGCGTGCGGCCATAGGCCCAATACCAGATCAATGCGGTCAACAAAACGCCGCCAACCAACATGGCAATTTTGGCACCCATGTGCGAGCTGGTGTCCACGACATCGAGGGCCGCTTGATGCGCAGCTGGTGCGGCGGGAGCCACCGGCTTTGCAACTGGCGCGGGGGCGTGGGGGGGGGCTGCATGAGCTGCAGGAGCTGGTGCGGCAACGGGCGCCACGGGCTTGGCTGCTTGGGCAACCGGCGCCACATGCGGGGCAGGGGCTGCGGTCGTCACCGTTGTGGAGGCATGGCCCGACGAGGAATGGGCGATGGGTGAAGCTGCAGCGGCGGCAACCACGGGTGCAACCACGGCTGCAACCTTGGGGGCAACGGCGGCTGCTACGGCTGCCGCGACTGGGGCGACGGCTGCGGTGGCTGGCGCGAGATTTGCCAAGCCGTACTTCGAGCGAAGGGCGGGGGGCATCGCGCCTGCGATTACGCCCTTATCGGCGGTCAGCAATCCAACGAGCGAAGCAGCGGTCGGTGCCGCGCCGAGCTTGTTGCGAAGGGCTGCCAGAACCATTGGCGCGGCCAGCGTGGTCAGGCCGGAGGACGCCTTGGGCGAAATACCTGTCGCGGCTGCGATGGCCGACATCATGCCCGACATTTTGTCGCCAAAAACAAGGCCCAGAATTCGGTTGCCGAGGGTGTGGATGGGCGAAGCGGGTAAGCCGCCGCCGAGCATGGACGTCATGTTCGCAAACATGTTGGCGTCCGGCGTGGTCGCAGCGATTAGGCCTGCAACCTTGGCCATCATGCCAGCGTCGCCGGAATTCTGCAGGAGGCCGCCGAGGATGCTCGTCGAGGCCGCTGCGAGCCCGGATGTGGCGTGGCTGTCGGAAACTCCAAGGGCCGACGTCGCGGCCTTGATCATCGCCGGTGTGGCAATATTCTGAATGGCGTCTAAAATTGTGGCAGACATATTCTACTCCCTACTAACCCGTACCAAAGCAAGCCAACCAACGCCGTTTTGGGTCGCTGGCTCACTCTCCCAACCCTTCGTGTAGCGGATTGACCCGAATTGAGCAATTCGGTTACGGACCGAAACTGCTGGTTTTTTTCAGTCTTCGAGCATCGTCAGCGCGGCTTTGCGCTCGGTGGACTTGAGTTTTAAGAACAGGGCACGGGCTTTTTTTACATCAGCAGGCGTTCCACTATCGGCTGCGGCCTGCAGGGCGAGCGTGGTCGGGTGCTGTGCGCCGCAAATGAAAGCCAGCGCCTGGGCAAGCTTGTCCATCGTGGCGCGATCAATCGATTTTTCGTCCATGGTGTCCTATTTCTTGGCTGTATTGATGCGTACCCGGCCAACCGGCTGGCCGGTTTCCAGATCGACGATAACAATGCTTTCATCGCCGTCCGACACGTAGTGAACCGAGAGGCGGGTTCCCGACAGAGATTGGGACTGGATTTTGGCACCCTGCGGGAGCGCGAGGGTTGTATCTAGTCCCATCTTCGTCGCGGCGGATGGCGCAATTGCAGCCGTTGCACTTTCACTCACAGCGGGGGGCCGCGTTGTGAGATAGACGATACGGGCAATCACCGCCCCAAAGCCCAGGATCATCAGCGCGCCCATCCCGAGGACCGCAACGCGGAGGGCGCGGATATTGGGCGGATCGTCGTCGCGCGGACGCAGCAACGAAAAGGTATCGACGGGATCGGGTGGTTGGCTCATAGACCGGTCAGCTGGGTTTAAGTGTTGAAAATATTGGGGCTAGATGTCATGGGTTGGCGATGGCTCATACGGCAGATAAGGCAACTTGGCAGACGA
>JANOVN010000432.1:0-4626 GCA_031417455.1 Hyphomicrobiaceae bacterium
TGCCGCTACTTCTTGGCAAAAGCCTGGTGGAGCTGGACGATCTGGGCACCGACGGGGTTGCCGGCTTGATCGACCGCTTGTTGCTCGGTCTGGCTGTAGTTCATAGCGAGGTCGAGCTGGATGATGAGGTCATGCATCTCGAAGCTCTCGTCGATGAGCGCGCGCAATTGCAAGGGGAGGTCGTCGAAGCCCTTGGTGTGGGCTGGACGGCCGAGCGACTGGAGCTTGACGCTTTGGCGCTTGACGCGCGCCTCATTCTGGCTGATTTCGCCCTGCTTCAAGGCCCGGCGGATCAAGAGCCAGGAGGCGATATCGAGCAAGCGCGTGGTCAGGCGCATGCTCTCGGTGGCGTAGAGGACAGTTGTCGCCGACGACAAGTCTTTGGCGTCGCGACGGCCAGCACCATCCAAGTAATTGGCCGTGCGCTCGACGAGCGCCATGCCTTCCTTGAAAATCTGATTGAATTGTTCAGACGATTGGAAGTGGTCACCAAAAGAAATGGTGCCGCTGCGGTCGGGACCGCCATCCTCGACTCGGAATTCGTTCTTCATGATCAACGCGACGCCACCCTTCACGCACACCAAACTCAACACACAAACACAATGACATACAAAACGGCCAGTATGAAGACGGCGTTAAAGAAACGCAGATCTTGAAACGAATTTACCCTTAAGACGCCGCGGGCCTGCCGATTTGCGGGAACTATGCAAGAGGGATGCCTCTTTTGCATGAACGCGGGGGTCTGAAATGAATCAGGGAGCCACCTTTGGAGCGGCTCCCCGTACTGAACACTGCCGCCCCAGGTTGCAGGAGGATGCGACAACAGATTTATTAAACGATGTTCCTTAATGGATCGTTAACGAGCGTTCCAGCGTTGACCCAGGGTTCATCCGGTTTTGAAAAGCTGCGTGTTTACCGGTGCCTTCGCTTCAGTTTTTGGGTGAACGTGCTGCGGCAACTCACCCATCGTCTCGATTGACGCCGTAGCTTATGTTGCGGCGCAGTATCAACAACGACGAGGTTCTTTCATGTTGCGTGCAAAATGTTCGAGTGTGTCGCTAGTCGCCTGCCTGTGTGGTCTGGCGCTTTCCTGTTTGACGGCATCCCCGGTGCTCGCTGACCGCCAAACTGTTCGAGAGGCGAAGAGCTGGACCTATCAACTTCAAGGCGACATGCGTTCGACGGGTAAGTCGGACGCAGATGTCGCGGTCGTCGATCCCGATCACACTGGCGACCCGCGCAAACTCAAAACAAAGCGCAACGGGCAAAAGCGCGACGTGCTCGCCTACATCTCCATCGGCGAGGTCGAGGAAGGTCGCGCATACATGAAATCGCGCGGTAAGAAGAGCTGGAACACCGGCAAGACCCAGGGTTGGGAAGGCAACTATGCCGCCAAGTATTGGGACGAAGATTGGAAGGGCATCGTAAAGGCGCGCGTCAGCAAGGCCATCGAAGCTGGCTACGACGGCGTTTATCTCGACCGCGTCGACACTTATGAGAACGTCAAAGCGCCCAATGGGTCGCGCAAGGAAATGATCAATTTCGTCAAGGAAGTCGCCAAGGAAGCACGCTCCAAGCGGGGCAATGCCGCCGTGGTCGTGCAGAACGCCGAGGAACTGCTGTCGGACAAGGGCTATGTCGACGCCATCGACGGGGTGGCCAAGGAGTCGCTTTACTACGGCGTGAAGGGCAAGGGCCGCCGCAACGATGACGGCGATATCAACACCAGCCGAAAGCGGTTGCGCAAGGCCAAAGACGAGGGCAAAGCGGTGTACGTCGTCGAATACCTCAAGGGCGAGGGCCGGTCGGCGTCAAAGGCCAAGGCCGAGGCTGAGCGGGATGGATTCGTCGGCAATACAGGGGCGTCGCGGAACCTTGGTGCCGATCAACAGAACGACGATTGAGGATTGTGCCTTTTCGGCGGGCTACCGCGCTCCTTGCTTCGTGTCGGCTTTGCCTCGGCCCGTTCGGGGGAAAGTTTTCCCCCGAACCCCCTTCTTTTTTAGGACGAAGCAAGGTGGCAGCGGCGCTACAGCGCGTTCCGATCCTACGTTTTCGGAACGTGCTCTCGGTCTCTGCTTTTAATACCGTCGCGCAGAAGTTCTGACTCTTTGGTTCGTCGGCTGCGCGACGGTATTCTCCTTTGTTTGCGCGTGGCCGCCCCACCAACCCCACGCGCGGATACCAACGTGCATAAGTCAGAACTTATGCACGTTGGTATTAGAGGCTGATTCACGTTCTCGATGTCCGCAAATGCTTCCATCTCAAACGATCAGACTCTAGCTAGGATTTGAAAAAGGCGTTGGCGGCTTCGGCTTGGCGGCGCTTTGCTGCGATTTCAGTTTTGACGCGGGCGATTTCCGCGTCGAGGGCTGCGACGCGGGCCTCCAGCTCGGCAATGGACAGCGTTGTGAGCGGTTCGCCGACGCTGACGGTTTTGACGGCGGGGTTTCGAACGTCGTCCCAATCCATGATTTATGCTCCCTGGGTCCAGCGCTTGTTGTTGAGCGCGGCATGGGGCAATTGTCTCATGTAACAAAACCACAAATCAAGGACCGATCCGATGACCGCTCTGCCCGCTTTGATGACCGCCGTTTTGATTTCAACGCCGGGTGGGCCGGAGGTTTTGGTGCCGGCGCAGGTTGCGGTTCCGCAGCCGGGGGCTGGGCAGATCTTGATCAAGGTGACGGCTGCCGGGGTGAACCGGCCCGACGTGTTGCAGCGGACCGGCGGTTATCCCGCACCCAAAGGGCATAGCGACATTCCAGGGCTCGAGGTTTCGGGCCATGTGGCGGCAGTTGGGGCGGGTGTTGCGCGGTTTGCCTTGGGTGATGCCGTCATGGCGTTGGTCAATGGCGGCGGGTATGCGCAGTATTGTCTGGCGGACGAGGGTTCGGCACTGCCGGTACCGGCTGGGCTGTCGATGGTGGAAGCGGCCGGGTTGCCGGAGACGTTTTTCACGGTCTGGCACAACGTGTTCGAGCGCGGGCAGTTGAAGGCTGGCGAATGGTTCATGATCCACGGCGGCACGAGCGGGATCGGGGTGACCGCAATCCAGCTGGCCAAGGCGTTCGGCGCGAAGGTGATCGCGACGGCAGGCTCCGATGATAAGTGCGCGGCGTGTCTCGCGCTTGGGGCGGACAGGGCGGTGAATTATGCGAGCGGCGATTTCGTCGAGGTCGTGAAAGAGGCGACCGGCGGGAAGGGCGTCGACGTGATTCTCGATATGGTCGGCGGCGATTATGTCGAGCGCAATATCCGCTGCTGCGCCGACGATGGGCGGATCGTGAATATCGCCTATCAGAAGGGGTCGAAGGTTTCGCTTGATCTGATCCGTGTGATGCTAAAACGGCTGACGCTGACGGGGTCGACGCTGCGGATCCGCACCAGCGCTGTGAAGGCTGAGATTGCGCGGGCGGTCGAGGCGCAGGCGGTGCCGCTGGTGGCTGCGGGCCAGGTGCGGGTGGTGATGGATCAGACGTTTGCGCTGGAGAATGCGGCGGACGCCCACCGACGGATCGAAAGCAGCGCGCATATCGGCAAGATCGTGCTGACGGTGGTGTGAGGAAAATCACTATTCTTCTTATGGTTGCTTGGGTCCCAGCCTTCGCTGGGATGACTAAATTTGAACGATTTGAGCGCGTGGCAGTGAAGCCCCCTCATCCGCCCTTCAGGCACCTTCTCCCCAGGGGGCGAAGGCAACAAACGGCGGTTATTCTCGTGTGTAGAGTTCGCAAACAAAAACGGGGAGGTCTTGCGACCTTCCCGTTGGTATTCAAGGCAGTTTTTGGCCGATCAGGGTTTGATGACGGCGGCGGTTTCTTCGATTTGGCGGACCGTCATCAGCTTGGTGCCGGTCGAGCAGGTCAGGGCGAGAGCTTTGCCTTCGCTGGTATAAGCACGGGCACTGGAGCCGGCCTTGATGGGCAGGTTGATCCGCGAGATGTCAGCCGAAACGTGGCCGTCGGCGTCGGGAAGATCGCCGACCATCAAGGTCACGTTGCAGATCCCGTCTTTCGACAGATAGTAACCGACGACCTTCTTGGTGCCGACATCCAGCGAAACGCCGCGGGCGGCTTTGAAGACGTGCGGATTGGTTGCTTCCGACGCGTTGGCGCCGAATGACGCTGTACCAAGGGTGATGGCTGCTGCGAGCACAGTAGCGACAGTCTTCGAGATCGTGACCATGAGAGGTCTCCTATCTTGAGTGTGGGCCCAGTGCCGGGGACCCGTTATGCCGGCGAACGATCAGATGACCGCGCCACCGTTGGACTGAGCGGAATTTAACCCCATGAGCCGTCTATGCAAACGTACATGTTTGCACCGCAGCAATGCGATTGGTGCAGCGCGAAGCCGCCACAGCTCAGGTGGGTAGGTGCGGCGGATTTGTCAGGGCGCGCTGCTAGTGCCGATGGGACGGGGGGTGCAGAGGGATCGGTGGTTCATGAAGCTGAGTAGAACCTACCCGGTGGCGACCTCTGACTCCCCCATGGGGTAACCAACACCAGTTCAAACCGGGACTATCGTGCAGAGTCCTGACTTAGCTTGCCGTGTTCGCGTCATCACCTGTTCACACTTTGCGCGTCGCAAGCGGCAGTTCGCCCTCATCTGCTGGCAGGACAAAAG
>JANOVN010000433.1:0-4657 GCA_031417455.1 Hyphomicrobiaceae bacterium
CGACGAACGGGATCTGATTGCGGCGCAAGATGTCGCGGACGGCGGCTGGCTGAAACGAGAAATCCAGCGTAGCAATATATTCAGTCGTGGAGTTGCGTTCGGCTCGGACGGAGACGCCATCCACAAAATCGGCGGCCTTCACCGGCGGCATCGCCTTCAACCGGCGATAAGCCGTGACCGGCACCAGCCGACGAAACAACGAACGCAGCGCTGCCTGTTGACCATCGGCAAGTGCAGTATTCTTGGCCGTCACAGCGTCTTTGGCGCGCGCTTCGACAGGGTAATTCCCAACGGTGAAGATGTTTTCAGCCGGTCCCGCGGCGTTGGCATGTGGCAGGCAAAACACCACAACTCCAGACGCTATAACGAGCGCCGCCGATGTGGTTGCAATCTTGTTGCGTATGCTCACGTTGCCTGCATCCTGTCTAAGTGCGCTACCGCCGCCGATTGCGGGGATTGGGTCTGGCTGCTAGAGCCGCGATCAAGAATGCTACAGCCGCGAGCAATAGGGCGGAATTTGGTTTATTCCAAACCACCCAATCGCCCCGCCACTCAATCGACCAGCCTCGAGGCCTCATGACGACGCCGACCAACCCGCCGAAACCTGCTTCGATCACGTATGCCGATGCGGGCGTTGATATCGATGCCGGGAACGCATTGGTAGAGGCCATCAAGCCGCTGGCCAAGTCGACCCACAGAATTGGTGCGGAGGCTGATCTCGGCGGATTCGGCGGGCTGTTCGACTTGAAGCGCGCTGGCTTCAAAGACCCCATCCTGGTTTCGACCAACGACGGCGTCGGCACCAAATTGAAAATCGCCATCGACACCGGCCATCATGCGACAATCGGCATCGATCTCGTCGCCATGTGCGTGAATGACCTCGTGGTGGCAGGCGCAGAACCACTTTTCTTTCTCGACTATTTCGCAACCGGCAAACTCGACGTCGCCGTGGCCAAAGAAGTGATTGCCGGCATTGCTGCGGGTTGCCGCGAAGCCAATTGCGCTTTGATAGGGGGCGAAACCGCCGAAATGCCTGGGTTGTACCGCGACAAGGACTATGACCTTGCTGGCTTTTCGGTCGGTGCGGTCGAACGGGGCGAAATCCTGCCACGCGCCGACGTCGAAGTTGGCGATGTGCTGATCGGTTTGCCGTCGTCGGGCGTTCATTCGAACGGCTATTCGCTGGTCCGGCGTTTGGTCCAATCCGAAAAGCTCAACTGGGGCGATGCCGCACCGTTCGCTCCTGGCACCACCGTCGCCAGCGCGCTGCTGGAGCCGACGCGGATCTATGTGAGCGCCATTCTCGCCGCCTTAAAAGCAACCGGCGGTGGACGCGGCGCGATCAAGGCGCTCGCCCATATTACCGGCGGCGGCTTGTCTGAGAATTTGCCCCGCGTATTGCCAGCCCATCTGGCAGCCCGCATCGATCTCTCCTCCTGGACGGCGCCTTCCGTGTTTGACTGGCTCGCCAAGGCCGGACGCATCGACGACACCGAGATGCTGCGCACGTTCAACTGCGGGATCGGCATGGTCGTCGTCGCCGAAAAGGCGCGGGCGGGCGAAGTGATCCTCGCCCTGCAAGCTGCCGGTGAACATCCCGTCGTGATCGGTGCCATCGCCGCAGGTACGGGCCAAAAAAGCTCCGCCAAGGGTAAAGGCGAGGCAGAAGCCGTGGTTTACGCCGGGAAATTGGGGTTGACTTGAAACGGGGCTACCACTTCCATGAAAAAGCGCGTTGGCATACTGATTTCGGGGCGCGGCTCCAACATGATGTCGCTGGTCGCAGCGGCAAAAGCTGAAGAGTACCCAGCGCAGATCGTTGTCGTGATCTCGAACCGGCCGGAAGCACCCGGCCTTGCTTGGGCCAAGGCCCATGGCATCCCCGCACTTGCCATCGACCACAAGGCCTACCCGACCCGCACCGAGTTTGAGGAAGCGATGCACGAGGCGCTGATCGCCCATGGCGCTGAAATGGTCGCCTGCTGCGGCTTCCTGCGCTTGATGACGCCCGATTTCGTCGATGTCTGGCGCGACCGGATGATCAACATCCATCCCGCACTGCTGCCATCCTACACCGGCCTCCATACCCATGAGCGTGCTCTTGCCGACGGCGTGCGGATCGTGGGTTGCACGGTGCATGTCGTCCGCGCCGAAATGGATGTGGGTCCTATTATCGGCCAGGCTGCGGTCGCTGTGATCGAGGGTGATACGCCCGCTACGCTGGCAAAGCGCGTTCTGGCCGCCGAGCATGTGTTGTATCCCCAAGCACTGGCGCTGTACGCATCCGGCAAAGCCCGTATCGAGGGCGAGAGGATCTCCATCGCCGGTGCGGATAATGCTGTCGCCCCGCTGTTTTCACCCGGCATCTGACAAAAACCGTTGCTGCAATGCAACATACCGCGGCGGTTAGCTGCTATGCATACGCTCTCGCCGCATAGACAGCATTGAAATTCAAGCATACCAAGCCGGATGTATTATCCGCCGCTCGAAAGAGCGATTGCGCAAATTGTCTGTATTCCGAGATCGTAGCGTACTGCGCCGCTTGTGGTTCAGCCATTCCGCGCCAGGAGACTTGACGTAATGACGATGTCTGCCCCGATTGCCGTACCAACCGCAACTGCCGCGTCCGCCAGTGCTACTCCCGCTCATGCCCAAGGCCTGGGTGACGAAAGCAGCATCTGGTTCAAGCTGACGGCGCTGCTGCGCGGCGACAGTTCCAACCCGATGAAAGTCCTGCTGCAGATGCAGGACCGTTACGGCCCCGTCATCGCGCTCAATATGGCCAACCAGCGCGTCGTCCTCGTGACCGATCCGGAGTTGTTCAAACACGTGCTCGTTTCCAAGGCCGACAACTACATCAAGTATTTCGACGGCCTCAAGCCGATCTTCGGCAAGTCGATGATCACCAACGACGGCGCGCTCTGGCAGAAGATCCGCATGCCCCAGCAACCCGCCTTCCACCCCGACATGTTCGCCGAGTACATTCCCTACTTCCTGACCGCCATCGACCAGAAGATGAAGCTGTGGGACGACTTGGCCCAATCCGGCGAAACCGTCGAAATGGTCGAACAGACCTGGACGCTCGCCGCCGACATGATCTGCAAAGCGCTGTTTGACCGCGACATGCCGTTTAATCCCCACGTCGTCTTCAAGTGCGTCAAGACCTACACCGACGTGATGAACCACAAGGAAATCCGGCGCAAACGCCAAACCGGGGAACTGTTTGAAGTTACCGACGAAGACGCCGCCAAAGCGATGGAAGTCTGGCACAACGTGCCCCCGTCGGTGATTGCAGGCGACCCGCGCGAAGAGCGCGAACGCACGCTGCTCACCATGATCCAAGCCGCCGTCGATGACCCCAGCATCCCAGAATTCGACCAGGCCCAGGCGATCGACGAATTGAAGCAATACCTGTGGGCTGGCACCGAAACGACGGCATTGACGCTCGCTTGGGCGCTCTATGAAGTTTCCCGCCACCCGGAAATGGCCGAGCGGATTCGCGCCGAAAGCCAAGCTGTGTTTGGCGACCGCGCCCCGACCGCAGCGGATTATTCTGGCCTCGTCTATACCCGCGCCGTCATCCAGGAAACCATGCGCGTATATCCCCCGATCTGGGGCCTGATGCGGGTCGCAGCCAACGACGATGTCATCGCTGGTAAAGAGATCAAGGCTGGTGATCGCATCGTGCTGTTCGCCTATGGCGCGCACCACAATCCCAAATACTGGGACGACCCTGAGTCTTTCATCCCCGAGCGCTGGACCGACAAGACCAAGAAGCAGGTCAAGTACAGCTACATCCCCTTTGGCGCAGGTAAACGCTCCTGCATCGGCGGCGCGATGAGCCAGGTCGAAAACACCCTCGCCCTGTCGATCCTGCTCCGCCGCTTCCAGCCCGAATATGTCGGTCCAATCCCAGCCGGCATCCATGCCACTGTGACCCTGACGCCTAAAGGCGGCCTGCCGTTCAAGATCCGCAAGCTGGGCTGAGACTGAAATCGGGCTTTGTGCGCTCCGGGCTTTCTCATTGCGCGTCCCGACGGCGTTGCGAGCCAAGCGAGCGATGCCAATCCGGGGTCTTTTCAAGCCTGTGAGTGCTAACGATCCCGGATCGGCGTGCGCAAGGGGCGCACTTGTCTTAGGACAACAGTGGAAGGAAAAATTCCCATCCGGTAAAGCGTTCAAAACCGGAATGTCTCGTAAGTCAGGCCATGGACTGGGGTAGTGGGCGTTTTGCGGACTGAGCTTGACACAGCGTCAACCCGGCAACGGCAACGGCAACGGCAATCAAGGCAACGCCGAAATAAAACGCAAGAACGTGCCTCAAGTGAAGCAATACAAGGTGCCGGAATAACTCAGTGATGTCAGCCTATGCTGCCCTCAATAATGCGGCGGCGGCGGCTCGTCGTACGAGCCCGGACCCGCATTTTCCTGGGCATCCCTCACCCGGTGCTCGAGCCTCTGCATCCGTCCCAGAACTTGGTCGTACTTGCTCCATTGCTCGACGATCACCTTGTTCAACTGCTCGATCACGTCGTCCTGATATGCAATTTTCACTTCCAAGCTATCGATCCGCGCGCCCAAGTGCTGCAACGCAGTCGCGGCTAAGTCTGACATCGTGTTCGCCTTTTCGTATTTCGACCGAATCCAACCGCTTCTC
>JANOVN010000434.1:0-5617 GCA_031417455.1 Hyphomicrobiaceae bacterium
CCGACGCAGGGGCTCACAACTGGTTGGTGTATTCGGGATCAACCTACGCGCCGTGGGGCGACATTCATCAGGACGGCTTTCGGATGCGCGCGACCACCGGGTATGGCCACTACGATTACCAGTGGGACGCAAAAACCAAGGTTAAGGTCGACAAGAACTACGCCGACGCCATGCTTGGCTACCAGCGCCGCATTGGCGATCTAACTGCCAAAGCCTTCTTCGGTTGGGCCATGCTGAAGGATCTGGATGTTCCATCGGCCAAACTACGCAAAGAGCGGTTTCAAACGGGGTTTAAAGCGGCCCTCGAATTATGGCTGAACCTGGGTTCACAAGCCTGGACATCGTTCGACGTGTCCTACGCCGACACGAGAGAGACGGCGAGCATTCGATCACGGATCGGATACCGGATCATGCCAACCGTTTCCGTGGGCGCGGAAGTCGCTTTGAACCACGCCAGCCTGAACGGGCAGGTCCAGATCGATACGACAAGCGACCGGGTGGTCGGCAACGCTCGCACGGGGCTATTTGTTCGTTATGAATGGTTTGGCGGCGTAATCTCGGCGTCGGGAGGAGTCAGCGGCGACATTAGAGAAAGTCTTGACGAGATTGACCTCTTGAAGCGTCCCTCGGCATACGGCACGTTGAACCTGATCGTGCAATTCTAACGTGGATGAGGACTGATAATGTCCACTGTGCGCCGTGCTGCAATACTCCTGGCAACCAACCTCTTGGTCTCAGCCGCCACAACGTCCGCCTTTGCGGCAGGCAAATGCGCTGCCTTGCCAGTGTCTGCACGGGGTGAACCGGCATCCTTCGAGTGGCTCGCCAAAACCAAGGCCAGGTCGAACTGGCGCTCCCGGGTGCGTGGCACGAAGGCATTGGGCGAAGCTTATTCCATCTGGAACCGAGCCGACAGTCGCGATGAGCGCTGCACCACGTCGGCGCGCGGCATCGTCTGCACGTTTACCGCCACGCCCTGCCATCGCTGACATTTCAGCATATTTGCTTGTATTTGACACATTGATCTGATCCAAACAAAACGAGCATTCGTTTTGTGGTTGCCAGAAGTGGCGACATAGAGGTCAGCGATATCGTGCCCAAACTGAAACCAAATACCCAGCTTGCCCGCCGGGAGCACATTCTCGATGTGGCCGAGCGCTGTTTTGCCCGCTCAGGTTTTCACCGCACGACGATGGCGGACATCTGCGGCGAAGCCCAAGTCAGTCCCGGGGCGTTGTACGTCTATTTTGCCTCCAAGGAAGATCTGATCTCCGGCATCACCGAGCGCGACCGGTCCAAGCTTGCATCTCAATTAGGTGAAGTCGCTAAAGCCGATGATCTGATGGCAGCTCTTGCCAAGCTGGGTGAGCATTACACCGTTGAAGAGCCGCGCTATAAACAGCAACTTGTGATCGAAATCGGCTGCCAGTCCATGCGCGAGGGGCAGGTCGGCGAGATTTTCCGGTCTTGCGACAGATTTGTTCTTGAGCAGTTCGAAGCACTATTTGCCCGGGCGAAAGCCGACGGCAAGATCGCGCCTGCACTCGACAACCGAATACTCGCTCAGGCGATAGCTGTAATCGGCGATGGCTTGTTCTGGCGGCGCGCGGTCGATCCAGCCTTTGATGCAAAGACCATCGTTCCGGTTGTGACGGCCATGATCGCCAGCCTGCTCAACCCCGTATCCACACCTTCCCCGCTCGACCCAGGCACCTTGATCGCCGCACACGAGCCCGCGACCAAATCTGAGGCACCGTCATGAAATCAAAACTCCTAGGCGCACTCGTTCTAGCATTGGCCGGTGGCGGTTTATACGTGGCCTTCGCCATTCCCCATGGCCGCCAACCGGTGCCAGCGGCCCAATCGACGAAAGCGGCGGTCTCGTCTGTTGCAGCACCCGATGCGACAGCCCCAGCCGTCTCCGTCATCAAAGTGTCGCCTGCCGACTTCGTCGAAACGGTACTGATCACCGGCTCCATCGTCGCGCGTGATGAAATCCTGATCGCACCTGAAGTCGAAGGTTTGCGTGTGCTGGAGTTACTCGCCGACGAGGGCGACACGGTATCCAAAGGGCAGGTATTAGCGCGCCTTGCCAATGACAGCTTGCAGGCACAGTTGGCGCAGAGCGAAGCCAACATCGCACGGGCCGATGCGGCCATCGCCGTTGCACGCAGCACCATCGTGCAGGCAGAAGTGACGGTGAAGGAAGCCGCGAACGCCTTCGAGCGCGCCAAACCGCTGAAGCAATCGGGGTATGTCTCTGGGGCCACCTTCGATCAGCGAGAAGCAGCCGCCAATACATCGCAGTCCAAGCTCGTGGCAGCGCGTGATGGCTTGACCAGCGCCATGGCCGATAAAGCCGCATTGGAAGCCCAGCGCCGCGAATTGACGTGGAAGAATGGACGCACCGAAGTGCGCTCACCGGTCGATGGACTGATTAGCCGGCGCACGGCGCGAGTCGGGGGTGTCGCTTCGGCTCAAAGTGACGCCATGTTTCGCATTATCGCGCGCGGCGAAGTGGAACTTGACGCTGAACTCCCCGAAAGCGATGTCGGCAAAGTCCGCGAGGGCCAAATGGCCCAAGTCTTGGTGACAGGCTCCGGCGACGTTTCCGGCACCGTCCGCATGATCTCGAGCGAGGTCGATCGGTCGACTCGTCTGGGAAAAATCAAGGTGTTCTTCGGCGTGACCCCCGGGCTGAGGCTGGGCGCGTTCGGACGTGGAACCATCGATACGGGCAAAAGTCACGGCTTGGCCGTACCGCCTTCTGCCGTGGTTTACGCGCCCGACGGCGCGACCGTGCAGGTCGTCGTGGACAACAAGGTCGTAACCCGGTCCGTCAAGACCGGTCTGAAGACGCAAAAACTGATTGAGATCGTCGAAGGCTTGTCAGACGGCGACACCATCGTTGCCAAGTCGGGCAGCTTCCTTCGCAACGGCGATGCTGTGCGGCCCATCTATGCCGCCACCAAGATCAGCGGAGCAGCGCCATGAACTTCAATGTGTCCGCGTGGTCG
The DNA here is from genome assembly GCA_031417455.1 of Hyphomicrobiaceae bacterium. Classification (GTDB taxonomy): domain Bacteria; phylum Pseudomonadota; class Alphaproteobacteria; order Rhizobiales; family Hyphomicrobiaceae; genus JANXVY01. The sequence continues at coordinate 3,018 of JANOVN010000434.1, forward strand.
ATCCGCAAGCCAGTGCCCTCCATCGTGTTGTTCACGGTGCTACTGCTGCTCGGCATCATGAGCTTTCGCACGCTTCCCGTAACGCGGTTTCCCAACATCGACGTTCCGGTCATTTCGATTGTGATCTCACAATCGGGCGCAGCTCCCTCCGAACTCGAAAGTCAGATTACCAAGCAGGTCGAAGATGCGGTCGCAAATATCACCGGCGTCAAGAAGATTATTTCGTCGCTGACCGACGGTGTTTCCACGACGGCGATGGAGTTCCGCCTCGAAGTCAATCAGGACCGCGCGCTCAACGACGTGAAGGACGCCGTCGCAAAGGTCCGCGCCGACCTACCCCGAAACATCGACGAACCGATCATCCAGCGCATCGACGTCGAAGGTCAGTCGATCCTGTCCTATGGCGCTTCGGCACCAGGGCTCACGCTGGAGCAGTTGTCGTGGCACGTCGACGATGTGATCAAGCGCCAGTTGCAAGGTCTCAAGGGCATCGGACGTGTCGAACGCCAGGGTGGTGTTGATCGTGAGATCAAGATCATGCTCGATCCAGACCGCCTGCTTGCGCTGGGCATTACCGCGAGTTCTGTGAATGCACAGGTTCGCTCGACCAACGTCGATCTGGGCGGGGGCCGCGGCGAAGTCGGCGGACAGGAACAGACCATCCGCACACTGGCGGGCGCGCGTCGCGTCGAGGCATTGGGCGACACCAAGATCGTCATTCCCGGCGGCCGCAACGTGCGCCTCAAGGATTTGGGCCGGATCATTGATAGCAACAGCGAACCGCGCTCTTTCGCCCGCCTCAATGGCGAGCCGGTCGTCACCTTTGCGATCTTCCGCGTGAAGGGTGCGAGCGATCTGGCGGTTGCCATTGCCGCAGACAAAAAGCTCAACGAACTGCAGGCAGCCTTCCCCGATATCAAGCTGACCAAGATCGACGACGCCGTGGCCTATACCAAGGGCAACTATCTTGCTGCGATGGAGACGCTGATCGAGGGGTCCGTTCTCGCGGTGCTCGTCGTGCTGCTGTTCCTTCGCAATCTGCGCGCCACCCTCATCTGCGCCGTTGCCTTGCCGCTGGCGGCGATCCCCACGTTCTGGGCCATGAGCTTGATGGGCTTTTCGTTGAACCTCGTGAGTTTGCTCGGGATTACACTCGTCACCGGGGTGCTGGTCGACGACGCCATCGTGGAAATCGAAAACATCGTCCGCCATATGCACATGGGTAAGTCGCCCTATCGCGCGGCGATTGAAGCGGCCGACGAAATCGGGCTCGCTGTTATTGCAATCACCCTCACGATTGTCGCGATTTTCTCCCCGGTGTCGTTTATGGCGGGGATTGCGGGGCAATACTTCAAACAATTCGGGTTGACGGTCGCAGCAGCCGTGCTGTTCTCGCTCCTTGTCGCCCGCCTCATCACACCGATGATGGCCGCTTATTTGATGCGTCCCATCCCAGAAAAGCCGCTCGGCGATGGGCTTATCATGCGGGCCTATACGCGGTTATTGAGTTGGACACTGCATGCGTGGTGGTCGCGGTATCTCACGCTCGCAATCGGGGTGATCATTTTCGTCCTATCGGTCCAAGCAACGTCGCGGCTGCCAACGGGGTTCATTCCCGACGAAGACACATCGCGCATCACCATTTCGACCGAGTTGCCGCCTGGATCGACACTCGCCGATACCCAGACTACGGGCGATGAAATCATGCGCGTGGTGAAGACGGTGCCTGAGGTGCGCAGCGTGTTCGTGCTTGGCGGCACGACACCGACAGGGACACGCGAAGTCCGCCGCGCGACGCTAATCGTGCAACTTGTTCCCAAGACGGAGCGCAAACTCACGCAAAAGCAAATCAAAAGCGTCCTGGCCGACAAACTGGCGGCCGTTCCAGACACCCGTTCTTGGTTTGTGAACGACAGAGCTGAACGAGAAATGAGCTTCTCGATCCTATCGCAGGATGGAGAAAAGCTTTCGACGTTTGTCGCAGCCCTCGAAGGTGAACTGCGCAAGGTGCCAGGCTTCAAGAACGTCGCCTCGGTGGGTGCCATTGACAGGCCCGAGATCCGGATCGTTCCCAGGTTCGACGACGCGGCCGCCGTCGGCGTCGCACCCGACGCGATTGCCGATACGGTTCGCGTGGCGACGCTGGGCGATATCGCGGCGAACCTGGCCAAGTTCAATGCCGGCAACCGCCTAGTGCCGATCCGCGTGCAGCTTGAGGAAACCGCGCGCGCGGACCTAGCCCAGATCGAGCAGTTGCGCGTCACCAACGCTGCTGGAAAAGCTGTCCCCCTAAAAGCGGTGGCAACGGTTGAATTCGGGCGCGGGCCTAGCTCCATCGATAGATTCAACCGTGAACGCCGCGCGGTGATCGGTGCCGATCTCGTGCCGGGATTGGTGCTGGGCGACGCGCGCGAGATGTTTTTGGCAACCGTTGACAAATTGAAGATGCCTGATGGCGTCAAGCTCGAAGCGGCCGGGGACGCTGAAATCCAGGACGAAGTTGCAAACGGCTTCATCACGGCAATGGGTACAGGTCTCATGATCGTGCTGGGCGTGCTTATCTTGCTGTTTGGATCAGTGTTCCAACCGATTACGATCCT
>JANOVN010000435.1:0-4291 GCA_031417455.1 Hyphomicrobiaceae bacterium
CCTCGTTCTGATGACGTGTGTCGAGTAGATGACGGTAGCACCAACGACTACCGTGATAACCCTAGAGCTATTGAGACTTTCCTTAAGTCAATCGAGCCAAAGTACAACTGCTCCGTTGATAAGTTGCGATCAGGTCAGATCGATGAAGATGCCGTTTATGTCATTGGTGGGTTTGTGGCTTATGTTGCTAGCTGCTCGCCAGCGGCAATGCGAATTAGCAGTCTGCCGCTTAGAAATATGGTGGAGCGTTCAGCCGAATTTTTGTGCGAGAAGGGAAAAATTCCAAAGCTGTCCACGCCTGAAGGTAATAAGTCTTTTCGAGATTTGATCTCAATGGGTGCTCTGTCGATAGGCGTCGATGAGAAGTATCCACAAGCACTTGGCACTAGTAATATTTTTAGGCGAGTTGGCCTTTTTGGAAACTGTGAGTGGGACGTGATCCTAAATCGTGACGCGCAAAGTCCATTTTTCACTAGCGATTTTCCCGTTGCGATTGAACGCGATCTCCACCAGCGAACGTTTAATAGAATCGTGCCGCTGGCACCAGATGTAGCTATTCGCATTAAGCGCAAAATCGACAGTGACCGTGTTGAAGATTTGGGCTTTCCGAATTTCCGCTATCGTCGTAGCGAGGCGAATGGTGCAAGTGTTCGCGACATTAATCGGTTAATCGTCCGTAGTGCGGAGGAGCTTGTTTTCTTTAAGCAAGATGCATCATGGGTAAAAATGTTCGTAGAGCGTAATCGGCACTTTCGAATTGAGCCGACCGTCGAAGCTGTGCGTTCTGAACAGGGTGTCGTATTTTTTCATCAACAATCGATTGCACCGCGTAAGTGCAATTAGCATCTACCCGCTAATCCCCCCACCCAGCGTCGGGGTGTCGAGGAGGGAGAAGCCGTAGTGGCTGAGCCAGCGGGTGTCGGCTGAGAAGAATTGGCGTAGGTCGGGGATGGCGTATTTGAGCATGGCGAGGCGGTCGAGGCCGACGCCGAAGGCGAAGCCCTGGTACTTTTCGGGGTCAAGGCCGCAGTTGCGCAGCACGTTGGGGTGGACCATGCCGCAGCCGAGGATTTCAAGCCACTGACCGGGCTTGCCGATGGCTTCCGCGCCGATGTCGACTTCCATGCTCGGTTCGGTGAACGGGAAGTGGCTCGCTCGAAAGCGCATCTTCACTTCGTCGACCTCGAAGAAGGCCTTCGCGAAGGCTTCCAGCGTCCACTTGAGGTGGCCCATGTGGGTCACTTCGTCGATGACGAGGCCTTCGATCTGGTGGAACATCGGCGTGTGCGTCATGTCGCTGTCGCAACGGTAGACGCGGCCCGGCGCGATGATGCGGATCGGCGGCTTTGAGCTCAGCATGGTGCGGATCTGCACGGGGCTCGTATGCGTGCGCAACAGCGGGCGCGAGCCGTCGGGCTTGGTGTTGAAGTAGAACGTGTCGTGTTCCTGGCGCGCTGGGTGGTCGGCTGGGACGTTCAGCAAGGTGAAGTTGTTGTCATCGCTCTCGATATCTGGACCTTCAGCGACGGCAAACCCTAAACTGGCGAAGATTTCGATGACTTCGTCGAGCACCTGGCTGACCGGGTGAATGCGGCCCTGGCTTTCAGCGCCGGGGCGGACGGAGAGAGTGATGTCGGAGCGTTCGTTGGCAAGGCGCGCGGTGAGGGCGGCACCTTCGAGGGCCGATTTGCGGGCGTCGAGGGCGTCACTGACGCGGGTTTTGAGGGCGTTGACGGTCTGGCCGAACCCTTTGCGCTCGTCCGCTGGGAGGGAGCCGAGTTTGGACATGAGCTCGGAGACGGAGCCCTTTTTGCCGATGGTCGCGACGCGGGCGGTGTCGAGGGCTGCTAAGTCGGATGCGGCGGCGATCTGGGCCAGGACGACGGCTTCGAGTTGGGCGAGGTCGGTCATGTAAATGTCCACCAATGGCGCATCGTGGCGCTTCGCGCGTGGGCGTTTGCCCACACCCAATTGGGGGAACGTGTTCCCCCAAACCCCCTCCCTTTTTATGACTTAGGAAGCTGGGCTGTTCCCCATACACGCTAGCGACGGCTCACGCCCTCTCCCCCTGGGGAGAGGGCTGGGGTGAGGGGACTTGGGATCGCCATCGTGGCGTGAAGCTACCCCTCATCTGCCCTGTCATCGCGAAGCGATGCTTCGCATCGACCGGGCATCTTCTCCCCAGGGGGAGAAGAAAGTGAAGCCGAAGTTGGTGCGTACGGGATCTACCCCTCTTCCCGTGAAAAACGGGCAGAGGGAATTGTCGTTTAAGCCACGGCCTTGGCGGCGGGGGCGGAGATGTGCTTGGAGGCCATGTCGACGATGGCCTTGAAGCCGACGACGTCCTTGATGGCGAGGTCGGAAAGGACCTTGCGGTCGATCTCGATGCCAGCTTTGGTCAGGCCGTCGATAAAGCGCGAGTAAGTCAGGCCGTGTTCGCGGACGGCGGCGTTGATGCGCTGGACCCAGAGGGCGCGGAAGTTGCGCTTGCGGGCTTTGCGGTCGCGGTACTGGTATTGCAGCGCCTTTTCAACGGCCTGCTTGGCGATGCGGATGGTATTTTTCCGGCGGCCATAATAGCCTTTGGCGGCTTTGATAACTTTTTTATGCTTGGCGTGGGCGGTTACGCCACGTTTAACGCGTGCCATGGGATTGCTCCGCTATAATTGCGATCAAGGTTTGGGGGATGAGCTGAATTCGTGAACGAAATCAGCGGAAATAGGGCATGTACTTCTTGACGAGTTTCTGGTCGCCGTCGGCCAGCACCATGCCGCCGCGTGCGTTGCGCACAAACTTCGCCGTCCGTTTGATCATGCCGTGACGCTTTCCAGCGGCATATGCGATGATCTTGCCCGTACCCGTAATCTTGAAGCGCTTTTTGGCGCCGCTCTTGGTCTTCTGCTTGGGCATTTTGCTCTCCATTGATGTGCTCACGGGCCGCACCGCTCAACGCTCGCGCGTTGAACTGGCCCTCCGCAGGGGCGGCGCAAGCGCCGGACCACCTTGTGGTCTTGGCCCTATTCGGGCCAAAGACCGGTGTGGCGGGTCTTGGCCCTTGCGGGCCAAAGAACGGAGGGGTGCTTTTTGAGACGACCCGCGTTTGGGTTTTTTCAAAGCATACGAACCGCCACGGCATGCCCTGCCGGACGGTTCGAGGAGCGGTGTATAACGTGGGGGCGGCCATTATGCAACGGGGAAAGCCCTGCGGTGTGGGGTTGGCGTTACGTTAGCGCATCTGTAGAGACGGGGGTATGGCTAAAAAAGTAACTGGTAAAGTCACCGGGCCGGAGATCGAGCGGCTCATACAACTGCTGGGGCGGGTGCCTGGATTGGGGCCGCGTTCGGCGCGTAAGGCAGCGCTTACGCTGTTGAAGCGGCGGCATGAGCTGCTGGTGCCGCTGGCGCTCGCGATGAACGAGGCGGCCGAGAAAATCATTGCGTGCGGGATTTGCGGCAACCTCGATACGGTCGAGCCGTGCTCGATTTGCCGCGACGAGGCGCGCGACGGCAGCATGATTGTGGTGGTCGAGGATATCGGCGACCTTTGGGCGCTGGAGCGGGCCGGTGTGGTTTCGGCGCGGTATCATGTGCTGGGCGGGGTCATGTCGCCGCTCGATGGGGTCGGGCCAGATCAGCTCAATATTCCGCGGTTGCTGGAGCGAGCGAGCGGGGGGGCGGTCAAAGAGGTGCTGCTGGCGCTGAATTCGACGGTCGAGGGGCAATCGACGGCGCATTATGTGACCGAACAATTGGCGGCGTCGGGAGTTGCGGTTTCAAAGCTTGCACAGGGCGTTCCGATTGGGGGCGAATTGGATTACCTCGATGAGGGCACTCTGGCGGCGGCCATCAAGTCCCGGCGGCGGATGTAGGGCCACAATGCTTCCCGCAGACGGCGTCGCGGCAAGCTCGTTCAAGAAATTTGGTAAGGCAGCGCATGAAAATTCAGGACACTCCGCCGGTTGCCAAGGCTGAACCTGCCGGGCCTGCGCCGAAGTTTGCGACGGGCTCGTTGCTGCGCCACATCCTTGAGATGACGGGGGCGGGGGCGCTTGGGCTGATGGCGATTTTCGTCGGCGATCTGGCGAACCTGATTTTTCTGTCATGGCTCAAGGACGAGGCCATCGTGGCGGCGGTCGGCTATGGCAGTTCGATTTTGTTTTTGACGATTTCGATTGGCATCGGGTTGTCGATTGCAGCAACGTCGCTGGTGTCGCCTGCCATCGGCGCGCGCGATATCGAGCGGGCGCGGAGGTTGTCGGTCAACTCGTTTTTGACGACGCTGATCGTCGCT
>JANOVN010000436.1:0-2097 GCA_031417455.1 Hyphomicrobiaceae bacterium
GACGATTGTGCTCCTCGTCATTCGGTCCGGCGTCTGGTTGGACTGGCAGGTGTTCATGCTCACTTAGAAATCGGAACCGGCACATGGCTACCGTCTGGATCAATCCAAACAATAGTCACAGGCTGTGAACTCGCCGGAGCCCGAACCTGAATCACAAACTTGCGGCTCTGCTCTCGTATGGTCCGATAGCCCACAACATAAACGGTGCGTCCTTCAACTCTCGCTTTGGGTCGCGTCCAGCACGCTGAAGCCTTCAGGTCGCTGCCAAGATGAATCGTCACGGTGTCGCCAGCAATCGTCGCCGTCGTCGCTGGGCTCAAATCGGAATACTTAACGTCCGGTTTGGAACAGCCAGCCAAAAACACGCTGACAGTCAAAAGTAAAATGGTGGCGAATCGGTTCATCGTCCAACACAAAGCTGACCGATGACGAGGAGCGCGCCAGTAACGTCCAGCATGGAACCTGGGGCTGGTCGCGCTCCTCGTCATTCGGTCGAGCGTCTCGTTAGCCTGCGTCCTATCGTTTCTCATCTCTGGAGTAGTGAATCTGGCCGGTCTTGCCGGCAAGGAAAATCTCTGTGCCAGGCGCGTTCGTCCACGTCATTGTGAAACTGGAACCGTCGGAAACGTAAGTCCAAGCCTCAACATCATGAGCAGATGAACCTTCGTCGCCCCAGCGGAGCGTCTGCAACGGCAACTCACCGAGCGAATGCGGATAGCTGCCATGCTGCTGGTAATTTGCCAAGAGTGCCTCTGAAACAATAGTCCGCACAGACATCATCTTCGAGAGATCACGGGTAGGCTGGGCCTGCGTGCGATCAACGTGCCGAAAGGCGGCAAACGCCGCAATAAAGAGCGCAACAACACAAACGATCACAAGGATTGTGGTGCGCATACCAGGCTAGACCCTATGGCTTGGCAAAGGGTTAAGAAGGGTGCGTGATTGCGGTTGTAAACGTGGGTTGCCGGCGTGTGCCGGCCTATCCACCGGTTTAGAGGCACCAGAGTAACCTGGGCCATTCATAAACATGAAACGAAACCAAGCACCCATGAAGAAAATTGTATACGTCGGTATGGACGTTCACAAGGAATCAATCGTCGTGGCCACCGCCCCCCAGGGCGACACCGCCGTCGAGATCTACGGCAAGATCGGCGGCACGCTCGACGCCTTGGATAAACTGATCAAGAAACTCGAAAAGCCGGATGTCGAACTGCACTTCGTCTACGAAGCCGGACCCTGCGGCTATGTCATCTATCGGCACTTGCAAAAGCGCGACTACCATTGCCAAGTCATCGCCCCTTCGCTCACTCCCACCAAGGCCAGCGATCGCGTCAAGACTGACCGCCGTGATGCCCGGCAAATCGCCCGCTTAGCCCGCGCCGGCGAGTTGACCGCCATCTACGTGCCCGACGAAGAGGATGAAGCCGTCCGCGATTTGGTGCGCGCCCGCGACCGGGCCATGGTCGATCAGCGCAGGGCCCGCCAGCGTCTCAAAGGGTTCCTGCTCCGTCAGGGCCATCGTTACACGGGCAAGGGCAATTGGTCGCAGGCCCATCTGCGTTATCTCGCCACCATCAAACTGAGCCATGCCGCCCAACAGATCGCCTTCCAGGAATACCTGGAAGCCATCACCGTGGGCACCGAACGCCTCGAGCGTTTGACCAAAGCGATGGAGACCGCCTTGCCCGATTGGAAACGCGCCCCGATCGTCCGCGCCTTGATGAGCCTACGCGGCGTCGCCCTCATCAATGCCATGACCCTGGTGGCCGAGGCGGGAGATTTGACTCGCTTCGATTCACCCTGCCAATTGATGTCCTACTTCGGTCTCACCCCCAGCGAGTATACCAGCGGTGAGAAACGACAGCAGGGCGGCATCACCAAAGCCGGCAATGGCGCCTGCCGCCGTGCGCTGGTCGAGGCCGCCCATCACTACCGCATCGCCCCTCGCGTCAGTCCGGCCATGCAGCAGCGCCAGGAGGGCCAAAGCAAGGAAGTCCGCGCCATTGCCTGGAAGGCGCAGCAACGCTTGCACAAGCGCTACAAGGTGTTGACCGGCCGTCACAAAAAGACCGTCATCGTCGTCACCGCTCTGGCCCG
>JANOVN010000437.1:0-8900 GCA_031417455.1 Hyphomicrobiaceae bacterium
CACCCGAGCCTGTAAAACCCACGCCGCCGCCAGCACCCGAGCCTGTAAATCCCACGCCGCCACCAGCGCCGGAGCCCGTGAAACCCACGCCGCCGCCAGCACCCGAGCCTGTAAAACCCACGCCGCCGCCAGCACCCGAGCCCGTCAAACCCACGCCGCCGCCAGCGCCGGAACCCATGAAACCCACGCCACCGCCAGCAGTCGAGCCCTCGACACCTCCTGCTGAGCCCGCCGCACCACGCACGTGGACCGGCTGGGCCAAGGAAAAAGCCGCTGGAACCTGGTCCTACATCTCAAGCTGGTGGACAAAGCCAACGCCGTGACGAGGCTTCTGGCGTCCCCGGCACTCGTCACTTAAAGTCCCAAAAACTGGCGAGTCTGGGAGGCTCCGCATCGTCATCGCAAAGCGATGCTCCGCATCGACATCGCAAAGCGATGCTCCGCATCGACATCGCAAAGCGAGGCTCCGCATCGACGCGGGTGCAGGGCCGGAGTGCTACTAAAGACACCCGCAACAATAACCGCTCCATCTCTCCCACTGTTGCCCCGGACGGCTCTGCACTTGCCGATCCGGGGTCTTACCTAATTGAGAGTGGTAAAGGTCCCTGTGTGTCGGGGATGTGCTTGAATGGGGTCGGGCGGGAGACCGTAAGGCCCCAGGTCTCGCGAGCCGCAAGCGGTGAATTCTGCGCCTTGACCTGCTGGATGGTCGCCTGCCCCCAAACGGGTCTGGGCGGTAGCCCAGTTGCGCAGCAAAAAATGCTTGCTTTCAAAGACGGTAGATAACTTTCTTCCCACTCCCTGTCCTTCCCGGGGTTAGGGTGATGAGCGACGGCAACAATTCGAGCGTGAGGGGCGGCAGCAAAAAAGTAGGGCGCAAAAACCTCTTGGCGTATTGCCCCGTCGGCGGCTCCAACGGATCAAGCGCCCTTCGCCGCAAATGATCAGTGGCCTGCCGCGTCTTTACCCCAGAGCGCCTCGATCCGCGCATCGCGACCGCAATTGTAGCGGTAATACTTATATTTGATCGGGTTCTTTTTGTAATAGTCCTGATGATACTCCTCAGCAGGCGTGAACACCCCCGCCCTCTCGATTGTGACCGCAATCGGCTTGGCGAAGCGCTTGCTCGCCTCCAGCGCCGACTTGCTTGCTTCGGCTGCCTGTTTTTGCTCCGGTCCATCCGCAAAAATCGCCGGGCGGTACGTATTCCCGCGATCACAGAATTGGCCACCCCCATCCAAAACATCGACGTGACGCCAATAGAAATCGAGCAATTGCGGATAGCTGACCTTCGCAGGGTCATAGGAAACTTTGACAGCTTCAATATGCCCTCCAGCCGAAGCGGTCTCATAATTCGGCTTGGCAGTCGTTCCACCTGTGTAGCCCGAAACCACCTCGATCACGCCCGGCACCTTCTCAAAATCGGTTTCGACGCACCAGAAACAACCACCTGCAAACACTGCGGTCTTAGTGGCAGCCGACGTCTCGGCACTCACTGGATAAGCAACCAGCATTGCCGCCACACCGCAAGCTATGGCAAATCGGCCGAAATAACGAACCATCGTCTGTCTCCATGTGTCGGCCGAATTGAAACAAGAGCCGCTTCATCGAGAAATACGCGCAGGAGTGAGAAAAGTTACGCCCGGCCGCAACCCACAACTGACGACAGGCCCTAGATCGAGCGTCACGTTTTGTGCCGCAACGCAAAAAAAACCGGCACCCATCGTCCCGATCCCGGCATCGCGTGCCGCCCGGCCCTACTTCTTGCCCCTAGCCGGCGCGGTCTGCGACACCCACCCATCGGCATCACCAACGCTGCCTCCACCACTCGCCGGCTTCTCCCCCGCTCCCTTGCCCTGCACCGCTTCCCCCGGCGAACTGGACGATTTCACTCGCTTCTCGACCGGTGCCGTTGGCCCCTTTTCGTCGCGTGGGATGACCTTCGGGTTTTGATTGGTCATCTGGAAAAACTCGCGCGTAAAACTCGGAGCGAGCAGCGATAACGGATTGACCAGCACCTGCGGCTGCGCCATCGGCCCCTGTACTGCAAACGTGATCCCAAACACGCCATCGCCCTGCACGCCCGACACGAGGTTCCCGATCAACGGCACCCCGCCCAACACATTGTTCAACCCTTGGAGCGGAATGTAAGTGCCGCCCAGATTGAGACTCTGCAGCTTGAAGTCCGCTTTCCCGACAAGACTAACCCCCAGCACCGGCCCGCGCAGATAGGCGTTCTCGATCACGAACTGCCCATATCCGACCGAGAACGGAATCTTCATCCGGTCGAACTCAATCACTTCCCGCTGAGCAACCTTCTTCGCCCGCCGCACCGGCTTGCCAGCTTCGACCGCATCCGGCGCACTGCCCAAGACCTCGCTGACCACAGGGTCGCCGAGAATCCGGAAATCCTCGACCCACACCGTTCCTGTCTTTTCCGCCGGTCCGCGCCCATCGACGTTGACCTCCATCCGCGCCCGCCCAACCTGCATGTTGGGATAAAACCCGATCAGCTTGAACGCCTGTCCCGCATCCGTCGTATCCGCCAGCAACCGGCGCGGCTGGCCTGCCTCGGGGATCATAGAAATCGCAACCGGTCCGCCGCCGTCAAGCGTCCCGCGCGCTTCCAGGAAGGAAAGCTTCTCCGCCCGGCGCGACATTTTCAGCTTAACCCCGCGCAGCGAAACCTCGCCATGCCCGATGACATTATCGATCTCGGCATCAAGATCCATTCCCGCGCCCGGCTTACCGGTCTTCCCGGCCTTATCGGCCCCAGGCCCCACCGAAAACAGCGAACGAAACAAGTCGCGACCGTCGAAATTCTGCCCCTTGACCTTGACCTGCCAAAGCCCGGCCTTATCCCCCGCCGTTTCCTTGTGCATCGCCTGCACATCGAGCCGTGTCACCACGTTCAGCGAAAAACTCGGCAGCAGCACTTCCCGCACCTTGTTGTCCGCACCAATCGTCACCGATCCCTCGATAGCAATGTCGTCGCCCGCAATCTTCAAGTTCTGCAACTCGAATTTGTGTACCTTACCTTTGACGATATCCGCCCCAAGGCTAACCGGCCGCCCCGGCGGCTTGCGCCAGCCGATGCTCTCAAGCGCAATATCCGCGTTCGTCAGATCGGCACGCAACCGCACCGACGTTTCGTCAACCGCGCCCTTCTCGATTAAGATCTCGACCGGTACTTCGCCCTGCAATATCTGATTGACGTCGATCCCGAGCTGCGTGCGGTCCGCATTGTCGAGGTTCGCCGACAATCGCAACGGCGGCTGCTTCTCGCCGTTGTCTTCAAGAATGCGCTGCCAGCCGACCTTGACCGGTACGCCGTTCGCCAACAAATCGCCCGTCACCCCGACCGCTGCATCGGTAACGTCGACATTGATCGTCGCGCCTTGCACATCATAGGCCCCGGCGAGTTGCTTGGCCTTGCCGTCGAAGATCCTGGCCTTGGCTTCGACCTTGATCGACTTGGCGTCGAGATCGGCAATGAGCGGAAACGTCAGCTTGGCTTGGCCCTCGACCTTGCCGTCAATACCATCCGTCGTCACGCCATTCGCGCGTAGCAGCCGGATAGGGCTTTGATCGAGGATTTCCAACACCGGAACCAACGGCGCGAGCGTTTTGAACGTCAATTCAGCTGTACTGATCGGAATTTCCAGATCAGTCGATATAAACCGCCCGGCCTTGACCGGAACCCGCCTGTTGGGTGCCAACACCACCGACGCATCGGGCACCGTGACTTCGATCGTATTGTTTTCCAGCCGGATCAGCGCACGCGGGGCGTCCATCGGCGACATCCAGCCCAAGGGCTGGGCTGCAATGTCGGTTGCTTCCATCGCCAGCGTCACCCGGCGCAAACTCCCGTCAGCCCCGATGACACCGCCATCCTTGGCAAATCGCCCGCTGACGAAATGCAGTGCGCCGCTCTTTACCGTGCCGCGCTTGATCCGCTCGCCAACCCACGTCCGCGCCTTCGACGCAAACGCCCGCGGCCACAAGGCCTTGAGGGTATCGGCAGGCGTCGGCCCAATCGTTGCGTCAAACTTGACCCCGCTGGCCCCCGGCACTGAACCTGTAAAAAGCTGCCCCTGACTCGTGAAGGTCATCCCCCCCGCCTTGAAGCCAAGTTGATCGATGACCATCTCGCCCGCCGTCGGCACCACTCGGCCCTTCAACACGCCTTGCTCGATCGCAACGACCGGCACGCCGAACTCTTCTGCCGCGAGTTGCCCGCCCGTCGTCGCCAGATCAACGGCCCAAGAACGCTTGTCCCCGACCATCACGCCAACCGCCGACCCGGCAAGACCAACCCGGCTGGTACCCCAGGTCAGGCTGGAAGACCCTAGCTCGAACCGCCGCTTGCTGCCGTCGTACGTCAGGCCAATCTGCCCGCTGTCAATCGAAAATGGAACATCGCCAGCGTCTGGAAAAACCAACTGCCCCCGTCCGACATTGATCGCCAGTTTCCCGCTGGTCAGACTTCCGCCCGCAGCGATTGCCAGCGTGGCTTCAGCCGTTACCGGAGCATCCAGCGTTTCAAGCAGGCTCAACTGCGGAATGGCCCTACCCAACGTACGCGGCACCAGATTGCTGATCGTCGCCGCCAGGATTTGGCTTTGCGCATTCTCGGTTTCTTCGCTGCGGATCGTCAGCGACCACGGCCCGCGATCAGATGCAATGGTCGCCGTCCCTGAAACCACGCTGTGCTGTTTGAGATGATCAATCTCGACCACGCCCTCAAGCACCCGCCACTGACTGCGCACCCCCATGTTATCGAGCGACACAACCGCGTCGCGCACCCCGATCTGATTGAGATACAACGACATATCAAGCTTCTTGCGCGCATGCGTCGTCGCTTCCGTAATCATTGCTGCAAGATTGACCCCGCGCAACTTGCCGCCATCTATGACGCCGCTAACAGGCCCAGGTGGCGGAGCACTACCGCCCGCTCGTTCTAGCCGCAGGTCCTGTCCCTCGCGGCCAAAGCTCATGACGAGCCCGACCTCTTTCGAGTAAATCAAGGACAGCTTCGCATCGATCAAATCGATCCGCGACGGCACCAGCTTGAACGACCACAACGCCGGACGCGACAGCTCAACAGCCGCCGTCGGCACAGTCGCCACAGCATCCCCGTCCGCCTCGAAAATGCGCAAATTCGTCAACCGAAGTTCGACCGTGCCGCCGTCTGTCACCGCAAGCAGCGCATCGTCCATCCGCGCTTGCAATCCCGGCAACTCCGCATTGATGCCCTTCTCGATCGAGGCTGCCAGAAATTTGAGTGAAACCGGTCCGTGCGAAAGCCTCACGTACAGCACTCCGCACACGGCGGCTGTAACGACCAAAATCGTCAACACAAACCCGGACACGACACGGATCAACCGCCCGCCTCCCGGCGTGGGCAACGGCCGTGACGCCAGCCGCCCGCCGCGCGCAGAAGATCCTGGCCTGCGCTTGGTCAAGGCCAATCCGCGATCCCCCCGGCAAGGCGCCACCAGATAGCGCGCGCGAGTAACTCCATCATACTGTGCCAAACCTCATTGCTGCCGTACCCCCGATTGGCTAAGCCATCTATAAGCTCCAAGCCCCCACCCTGGACGTTGCCAACGCTTGCCCAGCTTACAAGCTCCAGTCAAAGACCAAGCAGCCAGCTCGGCGCGTCCGCCTTTACCACTGCCAGGAAAAGAGACAAAAGAAAGGCACCCGCATGCTGAATCAAGGCGACATAGCACCAGATTTTGCTCTCCCCGACGACAATGGTCACACCGTTGCTCTTTCAAAGCTCAAGGGTCGCCCCGTCGTCGTCTATTTTTATCCCAAGGACGACACGTCTGGCTGCACGGCTCAGGCCAAGGATTTCTCCTGTCAACTCGATGCCTTCAAGGCCGCTGGCGCAGACGTCATCGGCATCTCCCCCGATAGCAGCCGCAGCCACCTCAAATTCAAGACCAAACACGACCTCGCCCTGACCTTGGCCGCCGACGAAGACAAAGCCGCCGCAACCGCTTACGGCGTCTGGGTCGAAAAATCCATGTACGGCCGGAAATACATGGGGGTTGAACGCTCGACCTTCCTCATCGACAAGAATGGCAGGATTATCCAGCTCTGGCGCAAAGTGAAAGTCCCCGGTCACGTCGATGAAGTCCTCAAGGCCGTGCAAGCCCTAAAATCTTGACGAGAATGCCAACGACCAAGAAAACATCGTATTGTGACGAAACCCGAACAAGACTTTCAATTATCATGACCGGGCGCAGGAAGCATGTTAGGAGAAGGACGGCGTGACGGCGCCACGCTGACGACATACGACATCCACAATGATCTTTTAGCGTGGCCTACGTAACAGCTGTGACGGGACTTTGAGCGTAATCAGGGGTGAGGGATGCTACCGAATTTTAAGAAGCCCGAGGCGGATTTCAAAATGAGCGGACCAACGCCGTCCACCGTTCCGCCTCCAATTGTCAACAGTGGATTGAACAAACCGATGACCGCTGGAGGCCGCACCGGCGCACCCTCGATTATCGGGCCCGACCTCATCATTTCCGGCAACCTCGTCTCCAAAGGCGAAGTCCAGATTGACGGCGAAGTCCAAGGCGATATCCATTCAAGCTACGTCGTGATCGGCGAAAAAGCCCGCATCACCGGCAGCGTCATCGCCGACGAAGTCGTCGTACGTGGCCAGGTCATGGGCTCGATCCGCTCCAAGCGCGTCATGCTCCAAGCGACCAGCCACGTCGAAGGCGACATCCATCACTCCGCCCTCGCCATCGAGCAAGGCGCGTTCTTCGAAGGCAAATCACGCCGGTCAGACGACCCGACCGCAGGCGTCCAGCGCCCCGAACTCTCAGCTCCTAGAATGCCACCGGCCTGACCGGTTTACTGACTACACCTCCATGCTTCTAAAGCGACGCGCTGGCCACCCAGCGCGTCGAATGCGTTTTTATGGCACGTCAGCACGACCACCTGATGGCTCTTTGCCCCAACCGTCAGCGCATCGAAAATCCGCTTAAGCCGCTCATCGTCGCTATAAACAAGCGCATCATCAAGAATAAGCGGGGCCGCATGCCCAGCCCCCGATAGCAATCCCGCGAACGCCAGCCGCACCAGCACAGCAAGCTGCTCCTGCGTCCCCCCGCTCAACACATCGAGCTCATCCACAACCCCCGTCCGCTCCAACCCGTTGACCGCGAAATCTCCGCCCAGCCGCAATTGGGCGCCGGGAAACACCATTTCGAGATACGGGTTCAGATGCTTGACCACCGGCGCGAAGAACCGCTCCCGGGTGTCGGCCTCCGCCGCATCGATGGTCTCGGCCAACAGAGTGAGCGAGGCAACCTCGGCCTCAAACCGTGCCACTTCGTTCGACGCCCGCACCAGTTCGCCCTCGAACTCAGCCACCTTGCCAGCCATCCCCAGCGCGTCGGCATTGGCCTCCTCGCCGTCCAGCCGCGCCAACCCGACTTCGATTTCCTGTAACTCCTTCGCAACGATGACCTGCTCGGACTGAAGCCTACGAACGAGCCCCTCCCGCGCCGCGATGCCACCCTCATCCGGCACCGTTTCGCGCACCGCCGCCAATTCGCGCAACGCCCCGTTCGACGCCGCCCGCGCACTCTCAGCCTCACCCTTCAAGCGCGCGAACTCAGCAGTCCGCTCCTCGGCTGCGGGAAGCTCACGCTCAAGCTCTGAAAGCCGCGCCCGGCTCCGCGCCATCAATTCCCGCTCTCGACCAACAGCTGCGACCGCTGTTTCGATCTCGGCTTGCCGTGTCTTGTAGGCAACCCGCAACTCGCCGAGGTCAACCCGCAACCGCTCTAGCGACGCTGCCAACGACGCACGATCCTGCCCTTCGCTGTCGGGCGGAAAACTTGCCAGACTTTCCCGAGCAGCAACGGCCTCGGCCGCCAACGCGTGAACCCCGCCCGGCGCCAACCCGGAAAGCCGCGCACGCAGGGCATCCAACCCCGATTGACGCGCCGTCACATCCTTGTGCCGCGCCCGCGCCTCATCAAGGTCAGCCGAACCAAGCGCGGCAAGCCCCCGTTCCAGCACGCCCCGCGCCTCATCGCGTGCCGCGATATGTCCGTCCCGCGCCCCGCTCGCCGCCGCCGCAATCACGATCTCGCCCACACCGGGAATGACCAGCCGCAACGGCCCCGCCGACGCCGCAAGCACACCCTCGCGCACCGGTTGCCCATCGCACAGGATCGCCGCCGCCGCCCCCGGCTCATATCTGATCGTCACCATCGGCGCGCCCGCCGCAAGCGCATCGCTCGCCCGCTTGAACGCCGCATCCGCGCTCATCAACTGGTCCAGAAGCGCCCCATCGACGGCCTTCCCAGCCAGATCACGAACACCTGCCGCAATCTCAGCTTCAAGCGCCGTCGCCGCCGCCAGTGCTCTCTCCTGCGCCGCCAGCCGGACCCGCACCTGTGCCGCCATCACCGCTTGCTCGTCGGCATGCACTGCCGCCTGGGCCCGCAGCTCTTGCGCCCGCAAAGTCTCGCCCTGCGCTTCGATTGCCGTGACCGCCGCTCGCCGCACTTCTAGGTCGCGTTCAGCCGCCTCAAGTCGCGGCCCGGCAGCCCCAATAGTCTCACCCAGCCTGCCAATCTCATCAAGCCGGCCCTGCATCACAACAGCAAGCCGCTCCCCCTCCTTGAGCGCCGCCTCCTGAGCCGCGACACGCAACTCCACATCGCGCAACAACCGCCGCGACGCCACTGCCTCGTCCCGCGACTTAACCGCAGTATCCATAGCCTCGTTAGCAGCTAGCACCCGCTCCGCCGCCGTCAACTCCGCGCGCCGCGACCTGAACGCCGCCAGCGCCTCACGCCGCCGCGCCGCCTCGGATCTGGCCGCAACCGCCAACTCCAGCGACCGCGCGATTTCGGCCGCGC
>JANOVN010000438.1:0-4626 GCA_031417455.1 Hyphomicrobiaceae bacterium
GCATTATCGCGCGGGATGACCGCCGTGCCGCCGGGTTCTAACCCTGTGAAGATTTCGGCTTTGGCTTGCGCGATGTCCTCGACCGACTTGAAGTGTTCGAGGTGCACCGCTTCAACCGTCGTGATGATCGCCACATGGGGACGGACCATCTTGGTCAGTGGCGTAATTTCGCCCGCGTGGTTCATGCCGATTTCGAATACGCCGTATTTCGTATCGGCGGGCATCCGGGCGAGGGTGAGCGGTACGCCCCAGTGATTGTTGAACGATTTGTCGGCGGCGTGGGTTTTCCCCAGCGGACTAAGACAGGCCCGCAGCATTTCCTTGGTCGTCGTCTTGCCGACGCTGCCGGTTACGGCGATGACGCGGGCATCCAGCGACAGGCGAGCGCGGGCGGCTTTGCCGAGGCGTTCGAGGGCGCGGAGCGGGTTGTCCACACGCAACAGCGGGCCATCGCCCAGCTGGCGCTGGTAGCTGTGCGCCACGAGAGCAGCGCCGGCCTGTTTTTCAAACGCGAATGTCACGAACTGATGGCCGTCGCGAGTGTCCTTCAGAGCGACGAACAGGTCGCCGTGCTCCAGTGTGCGCGTATCGATGGAGACGCCGCCGATATCCAGGCGGCGGGGCGGTGCAGCACCGATTGCATGGCGCGGCAAATCAAGGGTTGCCCCGGTCGCTGCGATGATTTCTTCAAGCGACCAAAGCGGCATCGTCATGCTCCGTTGCCTGCCGCTTCAAGGGCTGCGGCAAGCACCTCGTGGTCGCAGAACGGCAAAACCGCGTTGCCGACGATCTGGCCCGTCTCGTGGCCTTTGCCCGCAACGAGCACGACGTCGCCTGCGCCCATCATCGCGACGGCTGCCTTGATCGCCTGCTCGCGGTCGCCGATTTCCCTGGCACCAATGGCTGAGGCCATGATTTCGGCGCGGATGGCGGACGCCACCTCGGTGCGCGGGTTATCGTCGGTCACGATCAAGACATCGGCCTTGACAGCCGCGATCGCGCCCATGATCGGGCGCTTGCCCCGGTCGCGGTCGCCGCCGCAGCCGAACACGCAAATCAGCTTGCCCTGTGCGAAAGGGCGCAAGGCGTCGAGGGCCGCCGCCAGCGCTTCGGGTTTGTGGGCGTAGTCGACCACGCCAAGTCCGCCGCGCGCTTTGCCGACAATTTCAAGTCGGCCCTTGACGCCCTGAAGCTTGGGAAGCGCTGCGATTACTGCGGTTGCCTGCTCGCCTGCGGCTATGGCAAGGCCTGCCGCGACCAGCGCGTTAGAGGCCTGATAGGTGCCCACCAGGGGCAGGTTCACGGTGTACGTGTGGCCAGAGACGGCGATTTCCAGCCGCTGGCCGAAGCCCTGCGGCGTGACCTTGACGAGGCGCAGGGTATCGCCGTCATTTCCGACCGTCAGATACGGCAGATTCCGCTTTATTGCGGCGGCGATCACCTTTGCACCCCAAGCATCATCGGCGTTGACAACGGCGCTGTCGCCCGGCCGCAGAAGGCGCGTGAACAGGCCTAGTTTGGCATTAAAGTAATGCTCGACGGTCGGGTGGTAATCCATGTGGTCGCGGCCAAGGTTGGTGAACGCGCCCGCTTTCAGTTCCACCCCGTCGAGCCGGTATTGGTCGAGGCCATGGGACGAGGCTTCCATCGCCACGTGCGTAATGCCCTCGGCGCGCAATCCAGCAAGCGTTTTGGCGAGTGTCACAGGGTCCGGCGTCGTCAGCGAGCCATACACCGCACCATCGGGCTTTACGACGCCGATAGTGCCAAGCGATGCTGCCTTGTGGCCAAGCGTGGCAAAGATCTGGCGGGTAAATTCGGCGACCGAGGTCTTGCCGCTGGTTCCGGTGACCGCAACAATCGTATCCGGGCCAGGGCCATAAAAACGGGCGGCGATGCGCGCAAGGGCGAGGCGAGGATTGGATGCGCGAAGGACTGGCGCGTTGCCAGCGTTCGTCAGTTCGACCTGGTCGCCAATGAGGACAGCGACCGCCCCCTTGGCGATGGCGCTGGCAACGAAACTTGCGCCGTCGGCGTGGGTGCCAGCGATTGCCGCGAACAAATAGCCCGGCGCGACCGCGCGGCTATCGGCGGTGATACCGGTAATGACCAGCGATGCCGCGTCGGCAGGGCTTGTGACATCGCGATCCAATAGGCTCGACAAAACCGTTGCCATGATGCGCCGCTATTCGTGTTGTAGGAGTTGGATGTAACGCTAAGCAGACTTTCGTTGGTTGCCTAACGAATGCCTGCTTAGCCGCCTCTGATTTAGCAGGATTTTCACCGAAAACCGCAAGGACACTTTTCGGAAATCCTGCTTAGCGAACCACGACCTTGCCCAACAGGTGAAAAAGTTAATATGGGCAGCGACGCGCGCCGTCAAACTTTGCTGCGCGGTTCAGGCAAATGAACGCGATTTCTTTCAACGCTCCAGCAATGGACCAATCCGGGCGATGATGCGGCCAGCGACGGGGGCGGCGGTGAGGCCTGCCAGCCGCTTGCCGCCGGTTTCGGCGGAAGCCTGTGGTTCAAACAGCAGCACCAGCGCGACGTAGCGCGGGTTGCTCATCGGGAAGGCTGCCAGGAACGAGGAGATCACGCCGCCCTGGCGATAGCCGCGCGGGCCTGCG
Organism: Hyphomicrobiaceae bacterium; assembly: GCA_031417455.1. GTDB lineage: Bacteria > Pseudomonadota > Alphaproteobacteria > Rhizobiales > Hyphomicrobiaceae > JANXVY01. The sequence continues at coordinate 2,631 of JANOVN010000438.1, forward strand.
ATGTCGGCGGTGCCGGTCTTGCCGCCAACCTCGTAGCCTGGAACGTCGGCACGCTTGCCCGTGCCTTCGGTGTCGGTGACGTTGCGGCGCATGATTGTCCGCATCGCAGCACTGGTTTGGCTTGAGATGAGCTGTGTTGCGGGCGCCACCGGATCGGCTGGTCTGCGGGCGAGATAGGTCGGCGCAATCGTGGTGCCGCCATTGACCAGCGCAACGGCTGCGGCTGCAAACTGCAACGGGGCGACCGCGATGCCATGACCATAGGCAACGGTGATCGTCTCGGTCCGATCCCAGCGGGCGGGCACGACCGGCGGGGTCACCGGACCGAGCTGCGTCATCATCGGCGTCGTGAGGCCTGCGCGCTTCAGGAACGTCTGTTGCGCGCTCGTGCCGCCAGCGAGCGCTAGCATGCCCGCGCCGACGTTGGAGGACTGCAGGAAGATTTCTGTGACCGTCAGCGGGCGTCCGGGGCTATGGAGGTCCTTGATCTCGTATCGGCCCGCCATCAGTGGCGCGCGGACATCGATCACGGAATCAGGCGTCACCTGATTGCTATCGAGCGCTGCTGCAATCGTCATCATTTTGAAGATCGAGCCGAGTTCGTAGGTGCCGCTTTGCAAGCGGTCTTTTTTGGCGGCGTCGGTCGCGTCTGCCGCGCGGGCTGGTTCGATGCGCGGCAATGACGCGCTGGCGGCGATTTCTCCGGTTTTAACGTCCAACACGATGGCGGCAGCCCCCGCTGCCTTGTAGCGCGTCATGGCGTCGGCCAGTTCGGCCTCCAGCCCCGCCTGCGCGCCGATCTCGATCGACAGGCGGACCGGCGGGCGCTCGGTTGGCCGCGTCGTGTGGACGCCATCGATGCCGACATTGTCGTCGATGTAGCGCTCGATCCCGGCGACGCCTTTGTTGTCGACATCGACGCGGCCCAGCATATGACCCGCCAGCGCGCCCAGCGGGTACGCCCTGCGCAATTCGCGGCGGAAGGCGAACCCCGGCAAGCCCAGATCATGGACCGCCTGCGCCATCTTCGGCGTCAGCCCGCGGCGGACCCAGGCGAAATGTTTGTTGCGATCCGACAGCGCCTTGCGCATCTCGTTTTCGTCGAAGTCGGGCAGCACGGTTGCCAGCTTCTCGATGGCCTCGTCCCGGTCGGCGATGCGCGAGGGGTCGGCAAACAGCGAATGAACCTCGACGTCGGTTGCCAGCAGACGGCCATTGCGGTCGACGATATCGGGCCGCGAATAGCTCGTCGCCACCGGCTCGACCATCGCCGCCGATACGATCACCATCGCATCGGCCTTTATCGCCAGCCGCGTCAACTGTCCAGCGACCGCCAAGAACAGCCCCCCCAGTACCAGCGACGCAACGCGGACCTGAAACGATGCCGACGGTTCTGGCCGCGGCACGACTTTAGGCGGCGTTTTTCGCTCCGCGCGTGCACGAACGCGACCGGTAACGGTTTCATCGGCTTGCGGTGGCGGTGCCAGGATCAGCATGGGCTGGTTCAGCGTGCGGTATCGGCGTCAGCAAGGTTCGCGTTGGTGAACTGGCTCGCTTGCGTGGGCCGCAGTCCCAAAGCGCGGGCCATCGGCTCAATCCGTTCAGGTCGCGACAGGTGGGCCCGCTCAGCGCGCAGAACCGCGATATCGCTGCGGGCGCGCTCGGCGGCGCGTTCCGCCATCTGCACGCGCTGGTCGATCAGGCGGGTATCGTAGGTCAGCCCGTAAAGCAAAAAGGCGCTCGACATCGCAAGGAAGCTAGCGGCGAGGGTCAGGGTATGCATGGTGCGCGTCTCCTGGGTTGGCCTCCTCGGCGCGTGCCGCGCGTGGGGTTATCACCCCACACCCCATTCGAGGGGACACCCCTCGAACTCCCCTCTTTTCGGGACATAAGGAGCTACGCGCTGCGTCAGGAGGTTATTGCGGCCTTGGTCCTGATCCCCGACCTCAAGCGTGCCGATCGCGCGCGCGGATTAAGATCGAGTTCAGGTTGACAA
>JANOVN010000439.1:0-3187 GCA_031417455.1 Hyphomicrobiaceae bacterium
TAGGCGTCGCCGACGCCGAGGTGTTGGTGTTCGATATGGTGCGCTAACGACTTACGTTTTGGGCAAACGCTCACCCTTGGCGAGCATTAGGCCGCGGTGGGAGGCGATGCCGAATTCAAGACTTTGGGCGATGCGGTGGGCGGCGTCGAGGAACACAACGGCTGCTGGTGGTGGGCAGACTTGGGTGACGGTTTGCTTGAATAGTTCAAGCCAGCGGTCGAAGTGGTGGGCGCCGACGGGCAGGGGGGCGTGGCGCTGCATCGGCGAGCCGGAATAGATGCCGGTCTTCAAAGTGACGGACGACCAGAAGCGGCACATGTTGGCAAGGTGGGGTTCCCAGTTGGTGATAAGGCCACCAAACACCGGGCCGAGCAAGGCGTCGGCGCGGACGCGGTCGTAGAAGGTGTGGACCACGCGGTGGATCATGGCGTCGTCGATGCCGGTCTGGGCCATGATGTCCGCCGTGACCTGGGCGCGGCGGGCGGCGGCGGATTGGGTGTCGTCCATGAAGGGTTCGTCCTGGTTGAGTGGACCAGACCATAGGCCTGGCGTGTGGGCTTTGCGCGGGCCTACCGCGTCGCGCGGCAGGACGGCACATGGGGACGGACGCCCGGCCTGCTTCGGGGTCTGGTTCGGTGCCTACTGCGGCGCGAGATATCTGGTGGCGGCAGTGCCGAGCGCGCCGCCCAACACACAGGGAATACCGACCTGGACCTGACCCAGCGCGCTGGCGACGACGCAGCCCAGCGCCAAGGTCGTGGTGCCGGCCTGGCCCCACCATTGGACGTTGCGGGCATTTTCGGGGCCTTTGGCTTTCAGCTCTTCGACGGCTGCGACGGCTGCTTTGCGGATGCGGCCGACCTCGTATTCTTCGGCGGCATCGATGGCGTCTTTGAGGGCCGCGGCGACCGGCGGCTTTTGCGCGGCGACGCGTGTTTTGAGGAGAGCCAGAAGGTCTGGGCTGCGCTGTGCGTTACTGGCGAGCGTCCATTTAGCCATGTTGCCGAGCGTCAGCCTTTCGAGATTGTTTTTGTCGGCGGACCAGACGAGCGCGCCGATGACGCGCTCAATGGGGTCGGCGGACCCGGTTGCAAAGTAATAGCCCCAGTTGGCGTCCATGGCGAAAGCACCTGAATCAAGCGGCAGGTTTTCGAGTGTCGGAGCGTTCTTGTAGAGGTATTTTTCGATCAGTACCTTGCGGGCCGGCATGCGCTCAGCGACTTCCATCATGATCTCCTTCCACTCGGCGAGGCCGGAGAAGGCGATGGCTTTGACGACGATGACCTGATGTTCAGGCGGGAGCGGGAAGACGGAAGCGATGAGGTTGCGGGCGGTGCCGGGATTATCGCCCAGGACACCAGCCACGAAGCCGACATAGACGCCTGCCTGATCGAGATCATTGAGGGCACCTGATGCAATCATGGCGTGGACGGCTTTGGGCAAACGCTCCGGCTCGGGTTTGACGCGGTAGCCGCCAATCCAAGCCATCACGCTTTCGGCAGACGTAAAGGGAGCAGGCGGGGGCTGTTTGCGGGCAACATTGGGCTTCGTGCCGGCCGCGGCCAGCGCTCGGACAAGGGGGTTGGGGGCAAAGAGGACCGGGGCAAGGAGGAGGATGGCGATTACGCGAGCGAGCAGTCTTATACGCATGGCATCCTCGTACAAAAGCGAAGTCAATAGCCAACGAGACCGAAGCTCAACGGCTGGACCTTATCGAAGGGTTGTTTGGCAACGGGGACGGCATAGTTGACCCCCAGCGCGCCGAGTGGACTATCCCAGATCAGCCCTGCGCCGACGCTGGCACGCATGGTGGCGGATCCGCCTGCCACGCCGGGCAGCCCAGCTGCGGTCTTGTTGACGCCGAACAGCGAACCGGCGTCGGTGAAGATGGCACCCTTCAGGCCGATATTGTCGGGGACGAAGGGGAGCTGGAAGCGGGCCTCGGCGGAGGCTGCGACGTAGCTCGTGCCGCCAAGCGCGTCCTGGTTGGCGCTGGCCAAATCGCGGGGGCCGATACCGCCGGGGGCAAAGCCGCGGATGGTCTCGCCGCCTTTGTTGAACAGATCGAGCAGGCGCACATCCTGACCGCCCCATCCGCTGATGTTGCCCGCCACTGCGCGGCCAACGAGGGTGACGTTGTCGCTGAGCGGATAGTACAGGCGGCCTTCGACGGTGTTGCGGATAAAGCGGGCGTCGCCGCCCGCGCCTGCAAAATCCTGGGTGGTGCTGAAGTAAGTGCCAAAGGTTGGCAGCGTGCGTCTGTTGCGGTCGTCGTAGGTTGTGCTCATGCCGACCGACGAGGTGTAGTAGGTGCTGGTTGTACTTGCGGCGCTGAGCGCTTCCTTGATGGCTGTGGAAGCTGCGGGACCGACATCGTAGATCTGGTTGCGGACAAGGGTGTAGTTGACGCCGATGGACAGGTTGTCGGCTATAGCGGTGCCAAGACGGAGATCGCCGCCGATCCTGGTGTTTTTGTAGGATGCGGCCCTGGTATTATCGATGTCTTTGTAGAGCAGGTCGAAGCCGCCGGCGTATTGGCTGTCGAAAAGGCTGGGCTCAGTGAAACCGATTTCGGCCTGGAAGCGGGTTTGGCTGCCCGATAACTTCAAACGCAAGTTCTGACCGTTGCCGAACACGTTGCTATCGGCAATCGCGATGTCGCCGATCACGCCTTCGGAGGAGGAATATCCAGCGCCGTAGGAGAGTTCGGTGGTGTCGAGTTCAACGACGTCGATCTCGAGGACGGCTTTGCCGGGCGACGAGCCGGGGGTGGTGCGGAGCGATACGGTCTTGAACAGCCCGAGCTTTTGGAGCCGCTGCCTGTCGCGGCGGGCAAAGACCTGGTTCAGAGTGTCGCCTTCGGCCTGTTTGATAGCGCGGCGGATGACGAAATCCTTGGTCTTGGCGTTGCCGTGGATGTTGATGCGTTCGATGGAAACGCGGGCACCTTCGTTAATGCGGTAGATGGGCGCAAGGGTGTAGTGGACGTTGTCGCGGCGAAAGGTGGACGTGACTTGGGCTGACCGCTGGCCTGCATCGGCGAGAGCGACCGAGAGGCGCTGCACGGACTGCTCGACGAGTTCGGCGTTGTAGGCTTGACCCGGCGTGGTCACGATGAGCTTTTCAAGGGCTGCGGAATCCACCCCAGGGAGGTTCATTTCGATCCGGCCCGCTGCAAAGATGTAGC
>JANOVN010000440.1:0-1558 GCA_031417455.1 Hyphomicrobiaceae bacterium
TACAACGCAGGCTATGGCGTCAAATCCATCGACGACCTCCACGCTGTCATCGCCTTCTTCGAAGAGCGCCGCGGGCGCCTCACGGGCTTTAGATGGCGCGACTACACCGACAGCAAGTCCTGCCAGCCCTCCCACGCTCCCGCAGTCACCGACCAATCTATCGGTACCGGCGACGGCGTTCGCTCGACCTATCAGCTCACCAAGGTTTACGGATCGGCATTCGCGCCTTGGACCCGCACCATCACCAAACCGGTTGCCGACACCGTCCTCGTGGCCGTCGGTGGCGTCACGCAACCAGCCGCGAACGTCATCATTGACTACACCTCCGGCCTCATCACGTTCCAGCCAACCCAAATCCCGCCGGCCGGTGCCGCCATCACCGCCGGCTTTGAGTTCGACGTTCCCGTCCGCTTCGACACCGACAAGCTCGACATCTCGCTGCAAGGCTTCACCCACGGCGCGATCCCCCACATCCCCGTCATCGAGGTGCGGCTGTGAAAACTCTCTCCCGAGATTGCTTTGTTGTCCCGCTCCCATTCTGTGATTCCATGCCCCACTTCCCCCTCTCCCCCCGGGGAGAGGGTTGGGGTGAGCGGGCTGCATCTGCGCGAGGACCTTCGGACGGTCTTGCAGTCCCGCCCAATAGAGATCCCCGATGAAAATCCTCACTCCAGCCTTCGCCGCCCACTTGGCCTCGGGTGCAACAACGCTTTGCTGGTGCTGGCGTCTCACCCGGCGTGACGGCACCAAGCTCGGCTTCACCGACCACGACCGCCCGCTCACCTTCGACGCCACCACTTTCGAGGCCGCCTCCGGTTTCACTGCCAGCGAGATCAAAGACACGATTGGCCTCAGCGTCGACAACCTCGAAGTCACCAGCGCCATCACGTCCGATGCCCTCGCCGAAGCCGACCTTGCGAGCGGCCTTTACGACGATGCCGCCGTTGAAATTTTCCGCGTCAATTGGGCCGATGCCAGCCAGCGCGTTCTGATGCGCTCGGGCTCATTGGGCGAGGTTCGCCGCTCCGGCATCGCGTTCTCCGCCGAAGTGCGCGGCCTCGCCCATTACCTCCAGCAGCCCAAAGGCCGCCTCTACCAATACACTTGCGACGCCGACTTGGGCGACGCGCGCTGCACCATCGACCGCACCGCGCCCGCCTTTCGAGGTCTGGGCGTCGTCGCAGCCGTTGCCAGCGCGCGAACCTTCACCGCCACAGGCCTGACCGCCTACGCGTCCGATTGGTTCACGCGCGGGCTTCTTACTTTTACCTCGGGTGCAGCCGACGCCCAATCCATCGAAGTCAAAGCCCACACCGTCAGTTCATATAACGTCGTCACCATCGAGCTCTGGTCTCCCGCCCGCCTGCCGCTGACCGCTGGTCAAACTTTCACTATCACCGCCGGCTGCGACAAACACCTGACCACATGCACCGCCAAATTCGCCAACGCAGTGAACTTCCGCGGCTTCCCCCACATGCCCGGCAACGACTTCATGGTCTCCGGCCCCACGGGTTGATCGAGCGTCTCGGTCCACTTTTCTTCTCCCCCTGGGGAGAAG
>JANOVN010000441.1:0-7440 GCA_031417455.1 Hyphomicrobiaceae bacterium
TCGTCGCGTTCGCCCAGGACGACGTGAAGAAGCTGGTCGCGTACTCGTCGGTTGCGCACATGGGTTATGTGACGCTCGGTATTTTCACGTTCACGTCGCAGGGCATCGACGGGGCAATCTTTCAGATGCTGTCGCACGGGATCGTGTCGGCGGCGCTGTTTTTGTGCGTCGGCGTGGTTTACGACCGGATGCACACGCGCGAGATTTCGGCGTACGGCGGGCTAGCCGACCGGATGCCGGTGTATGCGCTGTGCTTCATGGTGTTCACGATGGCGAACGTCGGCCTGCCGGGGACATCGGGGTTCGTCGGTGAATTCCTGACGCTGCTGGGCGCATACAAGGCGAATTCGACGGTTGCCGCTTTGGCTACGCTGGGCGTGATTTTGTCGGCTGGGTATGCGCTGTGGTTATATCGCCGGATGATTTTTGGAACGCTGGAGAAGGCGAACCTGAAAGATATTCTCGATCTCAACGCGCGCGAAATCGCGATCCTTGCGCCGCTGGTTGTCTTGACGATCTTCTTTGGGGTGTATCCGTCAGCGCTGCTCGATGTGACGGCGCTGTCGGTCAAGAAACTCGTGCAGAATTATGAAATGGCCGTGAAGACGGCGGAACTCGTGGTGGGGCGTTAGTGGTGCGTCGTTTCCGTCCGAATAAAGTCGTCATGGCCGCCTACGCGGCCATGACGAAAAAAATGAATTGGGCCCAGGGCGTTAGAACGGACACGAAATATGCAACTTGCAACCCTCACACCTGCGATCCCGGAGATCATTGTCGCGCTGGGCGCGATGGTGCTGCTGATGATTGGCGCGTTTCGTCCGGCAAAGGACCCTGCTATTGCCGCGCGCGATGGACATATCATTGGGTGGCTCGCTGTCCTCGTGATGGCTGGCGCGCTTTATTTCGTGGCCATCGTGCCGTGGTCGTCGAAGGCGATCTCGCTGTTTGACGGCGCTTTCATCGCGGATGGATTTTCGCGGTTCATGAAGGTGCTGATCCTCATCGGGGCGGCGGCCTCGATCATGCTGTCGTTTGATTACCTCAAGTCTCACAAGCTGATGCAGTTCGAGTACCCGGTGCTCGTTCTGCTAAGCGTCGTTGGGATGATGATGATGGTGTCGGCTGGCGATCTCATCGCGCTCTATCTCGCGATGGAACTGCAGAGCTTGGCGCTGTACGTGCTGGCGGCGATCCGCCGGGACGATGTGAAGTCTTCGGAAGCGGGTCTTAAATATTTTGTGCTGGGCGCGTTGTCGTCGGGGATGCTGCTGTATGGCGCGTCGCTGATTTACGGGTTCACGGGATCGACGAATTTCACGGTCATCGCGCAGGTAGCGACGGCGACCGGGGCTGCCAGCAACATCGGGCTCATTATCGGGCTCGTGTTCTTGATGGTGGGGTTGGCGTTCAAGATCGCGGCTGTGCCGTTCCACATGTGGACGCCGGACGTTTATGAAGGCGCGCCGACGCCGGTGACGGCGTTTTTTGCCGCCGTGCCTAAGCTTGCCGCCATGGCGCTGTTGGTGCGGGTGCTGTCCATCGGGTTCCCCGGCGGCCAGGTCAAGTGGCAGCAGATCATCGTGTTCCTGTCGCTGGCGTCGATGATTTTCGGGGCGTTTGCCGCGATTGGGCAGACCAATATCAAGCGGCTGATCGCCTATTCTTCGATTGCCAATATCGGGTTCGCGCTGGTCGGGCTGGCGGCTGCCAACGAAGAAGGCGTCCAGGGCGTGCTGGTGTATCTCGCCATCTACATGGCGATGACGCTCGGGTCGTTTGCGTGCATTCTCGCAATGAAGCGGGATGGCAAAGAGGTTGAGGACATCAACGAGCTTGCGGGGCTGTCGCAGACGAATACCAGCATGGCGGTGATCTTGGCCGCACTCATGTTCTCGCTGGCGGGGATACCGCCGTTGGCTGGGTTCTTCGCCAAGTTCTACGTGTTCCTGGCGGCGGTGAAGGCAGGGCTTTGGCCGTTGGCCGTGCTCGGGGTGCTGGCGAGCGTAGTGGGGGCGTATTACTATCTGCGCGTCGTCAAAATCATGTTCTTCGATGAGGCCAAGCCTGCGTTTGCCCGTGTCGATACCAATGTGTTCCTGGTGATGGCGGCGTCTGGATTGTTCGTGATCTTGTTCATCGCGGCGCCGAGCCCACTGGTCGATGCGGCGATGGCTGCGGCGCGGTCGCTGAAGCTTTGACACAGACTGAGACAAGCGTTCGGGTTATCCACCTGGCGGAGACGGCCTCGACGAATTCTTATGCGATGGCACGGGTGATCGCGGGCGAGGCGACGCCGTTCTGGGTGATGGCGGACCAGCAGACAGCCGGCCGGGGCCGGTCAGGGCGGGCGTGGGACTCGCTGCCGGGCAATCTCCACGCGAGCATGGTGCTTCGGTTGGCCTGCGATCAGAGCCGTGCGACACAATTGTCGCTGGTGGCTGGTGTCGCGGTCATCAATGCGGTGCGCGCTCTTGCAACAGATCATCTTGCCGCCAATATCACTACTGTAAGGCTCAAGTGGCCCAACGATGTTATGGCGGGGGATGCCAAGCTTGGCGGGATACTGATCGAGACGACGTCCGATTTCGTAACGGGGGGACTGTTGTGCGTCATCGGGTTTGGGCTGAATGTCGTCAGTGTTCCCGACATCGACCGTCAACTTGCTCATCTTCACGAGTTGGGGCTAGTGGTGACGGCTGCGGCATTGCATGAGGCGTTAGTCGCTGCAATGGCCGATGCTCTCGGGGTTTGGAACGAAGGCGCGGGATTTGGATTGATCCGTTTGCGGTGGCTCGACGATGGATTGGCCGAGGGCACAGGTATTGTCGTGAACGCCGGGAATGGCATTGCGAGCGGGGTGTTTGCAGGACTTGACGATGGTGGCGCGCTGTTGATGCGCGACGCGTCGGGACGGGTTGTGAAGTTTACGTTCGGTGATGTGACGCTGCAAAGCGCATGAGCTGACTTGAGATTTGGCCGCGAGGCGGCAGGTAAGAGCGAAGGTAGAAGTGAATGACCAATAAAGAAGTAAAGTCTGGTTCCGCAGGGGGCCAGGACGAACTAGTGTTTGTGGCGCTCGGTGGGTTGGGCGAAATCGGGATGAACGTGTATCTCTATGGCTTCGGCCCCGAGACTCACCGGCAGTGGTTGATGGTGGACTTGGGGATTACGTTTCCCGGTGAAAGCGAGCCCGGCGTCGATGTCGTGCTGCCCGATCTCAAGTTCCTCTATGAAAACCCTAAGTCGCTGATCGGTATCGTGCTGACACATGCGCACGAGGATCATATCGGGGCGGTGGTCGATCTGTGGCCAAAACTGAAAGCGCCGGTTTATGCGACGCCGTTCACGGCTGGCATGGTGGCGTCGAAGACGCAGGAATTCGGCAACCGGCTGAAATTGCCGATCAAGCAGATTCCGCTCGGCGGGCGGGTGCAGATCGGGCCGTTCGACGTCGAGTTCGTGACGATGTCGCATTCGGTGCCCGAGTCGTCGGCGCTGGCGATCCGTACGCCGCTCGGCATGGTTTTGCATACGGGCGACTGGAAGCTCGACAAGCGTCCGTTCATCGGCCAGCCGGCGGATGAGACGCGATTGCAAGAGCTTGGCGCGGAAGGTGTGCTCGCCATGGTGTGCGACTCGACGAATGCGTTCCGCGAGGGGCGTTCGCCGTCCGAAGAGGAAGTGGCGCGGTCGATCATGGATATTATCAAGCAGCAAAAGCGGCGGGTGGCGATAACGACGTTTTCGTCGAACGTGGCGCGCGTCAAGGCCGTGGCGGATGCCGCCGAAGCGACTGGGCGTCAGCTGGTGGTGGCCGGGCGGTCGCTACACCGGGTCATCAATGTGGCGATCGACACCGGCTATCTGCCGAAGAATTTCAAGTATCTCGATCAGGATCAGGCGCAATATCTCAACGCGCGCGATACCTGCATTTTGTGCACGGGCAGCCAGGGCGAGGCACGGGCAGCGATCTCGCGGATTTCGCAGAACGAGCATCCCGCGATCGCGCTCGGCAAGGGCGATACGGTCATCTTCTCGTCGCGCACTATTCCAGGCAACGAGCGTCCGGTCGGGAAGATTCAGAACAATCTCGCCCATCTGGGTGTCGATGTGATCACCGATAACGAGGCGCTGGTGCATGTGACGGGACACCCCCGGCGCGACGAACTCAAGCAGATGTATGCCTGGATCAAGCCGAAGGTTGCGATCCCGATGCATGGCGAAGCGCGCCATCTCAAGGAGCAGGGGCGTTTGGCGCGGGCGGCGGGTGTGGCGACCGTAGTGGAGCCGCTCAACGGCGATGTTGTGTTGATTGCGCCGGGGCAGCCGCGGATTGTCGATGAAGTGCCGACGGGGCGGTTGTTCCGTGATGGCCGGCTGATTGTGCCCGATAGCGATGGCCCGGTGCGCGAGCGCCGCAAGCTCATGCAGGTCGGCATGGCGATGGTTGCGATCACGCTGACGCCGCGTGGCGATATTCTGGGGTATCCGCAGTTGGCGCTCGATGGGGTGCCGCAGGACACCGACCGTGGTGAAGCGATGTACGATGTGGCGCTGGACGCAGTCGACGGGACGCTGAAGAGCATTCCGCAGGCGCGGCGCAAGGACCCGGAAATGGTCCGTGAGGCGGTGCGGCGGGCCGTGCGCGGGGCGATTTCGGAAGCCTGGGGCAAGAAGCCAATTGTCAAAGTGCTCATCAATGTGGTGGAAAAGTAAGTGAAGGCGGGAGTAGGGAGTGGGGCGTTGGTAGAAGCCAGCCGGTCTCCCAAATTTCTACTCCCTAGTCCCAACTCCCTACTCCCGAGGAACAAATGATCGGACGCCTCAATCACGTTGCTATCGCGGTCAAGGATATCGTGGCGGCGAGCGCCAAGTATAAGGATATGCTGGGCGCGCAGGTCGATGCGCCGTTTGCGCAGCCCGAACATGGCGTGACGGTCGTGTTCATCAACTTGCCCAATACGAAGATCGAACTGCTGGAACCGCTGGGAGCTGGGTCGCCGATCGCCAAGTTCCTGGAGAAGAACCCAGACGGGGGAATTCACCACATCTGTTACGAGGTCGAGGATATCCTTGCCGCGCGCGATCAATTGAAGGCCGGTGGCGCGCGGGTGTTGGGCGACGGGACGCCAAAGATCGGTGCGCATGGCAAGCCGGTGCTGTTCCTCCATCCCAAGGACTTCAACGGCACACTGGTTGAGCTTGAACAGGTCTAGGGTTGTTGCTCTGGCGTACCGCAGGGCGGTCCAATCTCTTTGGAAGAGTTTAGATGAAGCTGTCGTTCGCCATCGTCGTTTACATTTGCATCTGGTTCATGACGCTGTTTGCGGTGCTGCCGTTTGGGGTGCGCACGCAAGACGAGGCGGGGGACGTGGTTCCCGGCACGCCAGGGAGCGCGCCTGCTAATATGCGGCTGTGGCGGGTTTTGGGCATCAATTCGCTGGTGGCGGCGGTGGCTTTTGGCCTGTTTTACGTGGGCTACACGCAAGGATGGCTGACGGCGCACGAGGTTGCGGCGCCTATTTTGCGTTAATCCCGAACTTCAATCCCGCGCTAAGTGTGGCGGCGGCGCAACTGCTCCCCAATTCGATTCGTTTCGTCGCTGAGAACCCGCGCTTAGAGGCCGTCGGCCTGCTACACCTCCTTCAATTGCTTGGTTAGGGGTTGGTGCGCGTGCAGGTTCGCATTCATTTTCGGCGCATTTGGGCGTTGGTCATCGCGTTTGCGATGATGGCGGGAGCGGCTGCGCCAGCATCGGCTGCCGAGCTGAAGATTTCGCTGTCGGAATTGGCGCGGATTGTGGCTGCGACGGTTGGGGATGCCAAGCTGCGGCTGCACAATGTGCCCGGTGGGACGTTTGATTTTGCTGCTGGATCGTCATTGAACCTGGGATCGACCTCAGTGCCAATCCCGATCCAGGCACGATCGTTCGTGGTCGGTGGGACGACCTATGCGTTTTACGTCAACGATCTGAATTCGAAGAAGATTACGATATCTGCCGCGCCGGGTGCGCTGCGGTTTACGATCACGTTCGACGACACCGGACCGGAGGTGGTCGGGCGCTGCTTGTCAGGCTTCTGTCTGTCGGATTCGTCGTTGCCTGAGATCGAGTGGAACTCGCCGATGGTGACGTTCGATTTGGTGCCGGTGTCCATCGGCGGCAACCTTTCACTGGTGGCCAAGCGGGTCGATGTCAGTGGGACATTTGCGCCGGATTGTAACGCGGCGACGGGGATTTTCTCGGGCTCGCTGTGCAAGTTTATCCTGCCGCAAGCCCGCAAAGCGACGGCCAACCTCAAGACCGATCTGAACGCTGCATTGATGAAGCAACTCAATGCGCCAGAATTGCAGGCGAAACTGGCGTCAGTGCTGGGCGGGGTTTTGAAGTTCGGACCGGTGGGACAGGTGAGCTTCTCCAAAGTCGTTGTCGATTCCGACAATGTGACGATGACGTTCTGCCTGGTGTGCCAGACACAGTAGGTGTTGCTCGCTTCATGCAGCCTGTCACTTCCGCGACGTAGCCCGCCAGCGGCTTGCGCCGATGTGATTTAGTTTATACGAAACAATAAGGTACGCGCTAGCATCGCGCTGAATTTTTAGGGGGCACAATGCTGGCGCGACGGCGGTTTGCGGTTCTATCGGTTGCGGTTGCTATTGCACTTTCTGGCTGTGCTTTAGGACGTGATCAAATCTCATTGGCCAGCGTTTCCGCTCCGGCCCAGAAACCTGCCGCCAGTAAGGGCCGCAGCGTTTTCATTCGCGCTGTGACCGATGAGCGTGTGTTCTCGGCAACGGGCGATGATCCTGCCACGCCGTCACTCGACGCCGACGGGGACAAGGCCGAGATCAAGGCCCGCGCCGTTGCTCGCAAGCGCAATGGCTACCAGATGGCACTAGGCGACGTTCTGTTGGAGCCGGGCCAAACCGTTGCTGGGCGGGTTGGCGACACCCTTCGCGATGCGTTCCAACAGTCGGGCTATAAGGTTGCAACGGAAGCGGGCGGCAACCCGGCTCCCTTGGTCGTTGACGTTCGCGTCAAGAAGTTTTGGACGTGGCGGAGAGCCGGGTTCACCTCGATTGGACTGCTCGCGGATATCGATACGGAACTTGTAATCACAGGCGCCAAATCAGGGCCGGGCCGCATCGCCGTCCATATCGAAGAGGAAGCACTTGTGGCGGGTCCTGGTTCGACGGTTGAAAGTCTGCAAAAGGCCATGACCGCTTATCGCGCCGAGGCGATCACCAAACTCGCTGACTTGAAGTTCTGAGTTGCCGCCCGAGTTTTGAAACGGGGGATAGCTACTTGCGCGGCAGGGCGCTTGGGGTTGATTGAATAAGGGCCGCCAGGATCTTTCTAGTTTTAATTGAGCAGCGCAAGGACCCTAGAGCACGTTCCGATCCTACGGAATCGGAACGCCGCTCTAAGTTCTTGTTTTGTCG
>JANOVN010000442.1:0-2762 GCA_031417455.1 Hyphomicrobiaceae bacterium
GCAGGTGAAAACGGTACAATCCGCCCTTCGTTTGTTGCAATAACCGGAGACCTGGCCGAGTGGTCGAAGGCACTCCCCTGCTAAGGGAGCATGCGGTCAAAAACTGCATCGAGGGTTCGAATCCCTCGGTCTCCGCCAAAAATCCGCAGTCGGTTTCGCGCGGATTTGTGTATGTAATCAGCGTGATAGTGGCCTGCGATCGTGGCAAGCCCGAAGTTGATGCGTTATAATGTTTTTGTTGCGCCCGTAGCTCAGTTGGATAGAGTACTTGGCTACGAACCAAGGGGTCGTGGGTTCGAATCCTGCCGGGCGCGCCATGAATTCAAGGGCTTACAGAAATGTAAGCCCTTTCTTTTTGTGCGGGCTAGCACCGGGCTAGCGCCAGCCTTCAAAGAATATTGCTGCTGAGACCAATTGATCCTGCCTGCGCTCGTTCTGTCAGTGTCCTGCGTCGCTCGACGTATTTGAAAGCACGCCTCATAAGTACTCAAGTGACGTGCGCATAAACGCCGCCATGTCAGCGCAAAACGGATCGAGCAATGACATTTCGCAACTAATACATTGGGGCGCGAACTGGATGTTCATCTGGTTGCGCGGCCTAACCGTGGGTCGGCGCCGCTTCATTTAGCGTCAGCAATGTTCAGTGGCTTGCGGGTCCGAGTCAGTTGGATGCTTGAGGAAGTTACACGCGACACGAAATGTTGCACACCCCCAGTACCGAATAATGGAAACATCAACAGCCGGTGCGCATGGCAATTAGCCTTGCGCTAACCCGCCCGACATTTCGACGATACTGTCGTGAACTCTCCGAAGCTGAGCCAACGCCCGATCCAACGCCGCGTCATCAGCACCTACACCCGCCATGATCTGGACCAACTTCAAGCCGGACGCATCCCGCATTTCGTGTTCGATCGTTGCGAGTACCCGTTCCTTCGTTGTCTTGCTCATCGCGGCTGCCATGTCGTAACCAAGCAATCGCGCGCCCGCCGCCTGCGTATCGAAATCCTCCCGCTCCCAAACAGCCAATGCCTCGCCCATTAGCCGCTGTTGCATCACAGGTGAGCCATACTGCCGGATGATGAAATCGAGATCGACGCCATCGCGTGTCGTTTCATGCCGGCGCTCACGCCAAGCCAGGAGTTTCAGGAACGCAAGGCCATGCAGCGATGCGACTTTCACATTCACGCCGGGTGCAAGATCCGCGATCAGCGCGCAGGCGAATGCATCCTGAAAACCCGTTACCGTCATTTCCGTGTCGAACGCCGGCGGCCACGCGATTATGCCGTTGGGCTTCTCCACGCCGCCAAATGGAACGATATCCACGGTCAGCGAGGAATCCGCCAATTCATATTTGTGCGCAATGCCGGCAACCGGTTTGAGAATCCCGGCGCTGGCCATCGCTGAAAAGAACTGTTGGTAAGCCCGCCAGTGGCCAACAGCAATGGCGAGATCGACATCAGTTGTCGCGCGCGGGCTGCGCACACCGAAACCATGTTCGAGGACCATATCCCGCGCCGCCGCGCCCACCACGAAAAAGGGAACCGCCTGCGTGGCCGCCACCTGCGCGGCACCCGCAAGCAGGCGCTGCACCTGCGGCTCAAGCTTCCCGTGTAAGTTGAGCGAGATATTGTTCATCGATCAGCTTCGCGGTTTCAATGCAACGATCATCCCCGGTTGCGAGCAGGTCAGCATAGACCAGCAGCGGCGGTGCGATGGTCGGATACTTCCAGGCGAAGTCAAAGTTCCAGAACACCGGAATCAACTCGACATTGTGTTCACGCTCGGGCGGAAGCAGGATCGCGGCTGTCATTACCGGCGCGAGTCCGTTGCGCAGGTAGAGCGTTGTCTGCGCCGGTTTCAGGTGTTTGGTCAGCAGCGCGCCAGCCGGTTCGCCACCAAGGAGCGCATCCGCTTTTGCCAGGTCCAGGTGCCGCCACCACGCGGGATTGGGCGCCGTGAAATAGCGCGGCGCCAACTTGGGTTTGAGTTGATGCGGATACGCATCCGCCCACAGGTTCATCAGCTTGCGACGGTTAACCAAGGTTCGGCCACGTTTGCCCAAGTCCCGCACGTAACCCTGATTGCGCAGATCTTCCATCACCCAAGCCGCCGTACCCAGCGCGACCGTGGCGGCCTCGGCCAGTTTGCGCAATGGCGCATCGACCAGGCCCGGCACGCAAAGCAACGCGAAAATAGTCTTCAGCCCGCCTGGCTGGAACAGGCGTGCGGTGCGCATCGTCCGCGGCTTCGCTTCCGGCTTGTGGCCGACCGCCCAGATAAACACCGGTGGCTCGTTGATCCAGGCATTGCCCTGTGCATCGGCAAACGCCACACCCAATCCCCGCAGGCGCGCCGCAAGCGGTGCGGTGATGTATTCGGCGATCACCAGTTTCTTGCCCTCATGGGCGGCGAGCTGCTGCAAGGTCGCCCCGAGATTGGCCGGCGTCAAATGTTTCTTCGCCTCGATGGCATATTCGTGCATCGCCTTGCCATACCCCAGGCGCACATGCGCATCCGCGTTGCGCGCCTGGCCACGCCCTGCAAGTTTAGTGTCGCCGACCGTCAACCCCATTGCGCGCAACTGCGCGAGCGCACGCTCGATCAGCGTGAGCTCATCAAGCGCGGCATAGACGGCCATGTTTTCTCGGGCAATGGGCATGGGTAGCTCATGTGTTCAGTTATAGATACTGTACATCAATGATGAACAATACGCAATAATGAACATAATGCGATTGTAAGAAAGGGAAACTCTAGCACTGGCG
>JANOVN010000443.1:0-2645 GCA_031417455.1 Hyphomicrobiaceae bacterium
GATCGCCTCTACTAACGCTCGCTCGCGATGTGCGAAAAAGCGCTGGGGGCAGACCACCCCGTAGTCGGCACGTCGCTCAATAACCTTGCTGGCCTGTACGAAGCCCAAGGAGAATACGACCTTGCCGAGCCCCTCTACAAACGCGACCTCGCCATTGGCGAAAAAGCGCTGGGTCCAGACCACCCGAATACGGCCATCACGGTCTGGAACATGGCGGACTTGTTTGCGCACAGAGGGCGGCTCGATGAGGCGCTGGGGCTGGCGAAGCGGGCGCATGCCGCCTTCGAACGCGCGCTTGGTGCCGAGCATCCGCATACCGCGGGTGCGTCGCAGACACTGGCGAACATTCAGGGTGCCATCGCCGAGCGAGACGGTTGAGCGTGTAGCTTTTGGGAGCGCACGGAATCAAAAGCAGCAACCGGCGTCGGCTCGTCTTAACAAATTGAAATAAGTTAAGTGCTTGGAAAAATTGGTAGCGAGACCCAGACTTGAACTGGGGACCTACGGATTATGATGACGAAAGCACGTTAAGAGATGAAGCAATATCAATGAGTTATATGGGCGCCCGTTGCAACCTTTGCCCCACTTCTCAGCACCGTGCAGCACCGGCTCACGCAAAATTCACGCGGGTTGGTGAAGACAGTTCGTAATTGCGACGCGATAGTCTCACCTGCCGACGTCAACGACGGAGCGGAACAAAAACGGAATGGCCCAGGTTGTGTGAAAACTCTGCTGCGTAATATCTGTATACAGATTTATATGCTATGCTATTCGCACTGAGTCGGGGGCAGAGGCGGCGATGGCGGGTTTCGTGGAAAGTGAGAGGCCAAGTCAGCCTGTTTCCGGCTCAGCTCGACGACTACGTGACCGATGACAATCCGGTGCGGTCCGACGATGCGTTTATCGACGGTCTGGATCTCGCGAAGCTCGGCTTCGGCGGGACTGAGCCGCTGGCAACAGGCCGGCCGGGCTATCATCCCGGCACGATGCTCAAGATCTACATCTACGGTTACCTCAACCGCATCCCGTCGAGCCGTCGCCTGGAACGTGAGTGCCAGCGCAACATCGAGCTGATCTGGCTGACCGGCAAGCTGGGGGTCAAAGTTCCGCGCCGATTGACATTCGTTCGCTAAAGTGCGGTCATCGGCCTGTAGAATCGCTGCCGTGGGCCTGATGCTGGCAGACGGGATCCAGGACTCGTCCTAAGCGAACGAAAGCGCGGCACGGCCGCCTCGTTTAACCGGATAAGAATTGCAGCCTACCTCAGCAGAAGCTAAGACCGCTCGGCGGGCCACTTGACGAAACCAGCGATTAGGAACAGCGTGTGTCTCGCTTAACCGGCCGTCTCTCCAAGCGATCTAAATATGCGTCGTTACCCTCGGCCGGATTAATCGCTTTCGCGGGAGCAGTTTCACTTGGCGTTGCAGTAGGCGTTGGCCGCTTTGCGTTTACGCCGCTGCTTCCTTTGATGCTGCATGAGGGAACCGTTGATCTAGCGTTTGGTTCGCACTTGGCGACAGCGAACTACCTCGGCTACCTCATCGGCGCGATGATCTGTATGGCCATGCCGCGGCGCTGGTCAGTCGGCTGTTTCAGTCTAGCGAGCTGGGCAGCTACCGTTCTCCTTACCGTCGCTATGGCTTTGCCCTTCGCCACTGCACGCATTTGGCTGCCGCTGCGGTTCCTCGCAGGCGTGTCTAGCGCGACGGCATTTGTGTTTACCTCGGGTTGGTGCCTTGCCGAGTTGGCCTTCCTTAATGCGCCATCCCTTGGGAGCCTGATCTTCGCCGGTCCTGGTGCTGGGATCGCTTTGTCGGGCTTGGCCACGACTGCCATGATTGCCGCCCACTGGCAGGCTGCAAGCGGTTGGATCGCTTTCGCATGTATTGCGGCGATCGCATCTGCGTCGGTCTGGAACGTGTTTGTCAGAAGCAACCATCCGGTCAAGCTTTCTTCGCCCCCATCATCGTCACACACTGAAACGAAAAACGATGCGACCCCTGAAATGACCATAATTGCTCTCGCCTATGGCTTGGCGGGATTTGGATATATCATTACAGCTACATTTCTGCCGGTGATCGCCCGCACGGCAATCCCGAATACGATATGGCTCGATCTGTTTTGGCCTGCTTTTGGCGGGGCGGCGTTTGTAGGAGCAATTCTCGCAACGCGACTGCGGCCGTCTTTTGATTCAAGACTAGTGTTGGCCTACGCCTGCTTTTGTCAGGCTGCCGGCATTTTATTCACAGAGGTCTGCCCAAACGTGATTGGGTTCGCCATCGGTAGCCTGCTGGTCGGCTTGCCGTTTACAGCGATCTCTTATTTCGCCATGCAACAAGTGCGGCGTTTGCAACCCCGCAGCATATCCTGGTTTATGGGCTTGCTTACGTCGCTTTACGGCTTAGGACAAATCGCGGGGCCGCCGGTCGCCGGGTGGTTGCTCACGATTTCGGCAAGCACAGGAGCAGGTTTTGCCGCGTCTCAAACTCTCGCGTCTGCAACCCTCTTGCTCAGCGGCACGCTTATTATTGCCGCGACCCAGATTTGGCCGGAACACGGGGTTGACTAAATTAGGCACCTTTAAGCCTTGCCGCCTTCGACGATCCAATTTTGTCGAAATCACTCATGTCACGCGCTAAGGCTGC
>JANOVN010000444.1:0-3236 GCA_031417455.1 Hyphomicrobiaceae bacterium
TCGCGCCCGGCTTCTTCGGCATCAAATACTGGATGGGCTGACGGCATGTCGTGGGTTGGGCTGAGCGCCGCGAAATCCAACAATTACAAACACACGCCTATCGTGAGCGTTGCACCAATCCGCACTGTTCAAACAGCCTTCGTCACCACCGCCAGCTGTGCGTAGTCGCGATACAGCCGCTTGAACTCCAGCCGTGCCCCAGTCCGCACGGCCAGCGCCGTCAACTCCGCCTCAAGCCCGGCCCGTGGCGTCACCGTAAACTTGGCGAGCCAGCCATGCAGCCCAGCCTTGAACCACGAAGGCAGCTCGGCCTGCTGACCAAAATCCACGATATGCAGCGACCCGCCCGGCTTGACCGCGCCATACGCCTGCTCGATTGCCGCCTGCCACGGCGGGATCATCGATACCGCATACGAAATATACACCCGGTCGAACGCCGCCACGCCAAACATCGCCGCGCCTGAAAACGCCGACGCATCCCCCTGCGCCAACACCACCCGCCTCGACAGCCCCGACCTGTCGACATTAGTCTGCGCCGTTTCCAGCATCATCTTCGAAATATCAAAGCCATAGAACTGCGCTTGCTCGTAGCGCTTGGCTGCCATGATGAGATTGCGCCCGGTCCCGCAACCAACTTCAAGCACGGTTCCGCCCGTAGGCGGCTGCAAACCCTCCACCATGGCATCCCGCCCGAGCAGATAGAACTTGCGCGACGCGTCATAGATGTAGCGTTGATAGCGATAAATGCCGTCCATATGGGCGGCATGAGTGTCAGGCGAACCAGCCATCGTCGAACCCCGGATCCTTGAATGAAGGCCACCTACCCACTCCATGGCCGGGCTTGCCTGCCCTCGGGCTTGACCCGAGGGACCCGGCCATCCAGCGGCCACACGGTATGCTCAAACGCAATTGAATGACTGGCCTCCGCTCAGCCCTTGAACACGTAAAGATGAAACCCGCCATAGATCGACGAGCGGTCACGCAGCGTCATCTCGCGGCACGCCGCCTCATCGTAGCTGAACCGCGACAGAATCGCGTCGGGGATACGCCCCGGCAAAATCGTATCCTCGCCAGCCGTCCGGAAAATCACCCGGCTACCCGGCTTCGACGTCCGCACGATCTCGGTCCAGTTCGCGGTCAACTGCTCATCCGTCATCCAGTCCTGCGCGTCCAGCAACACGAACGCATCGCACGATCCCGCCGACTGCGACGCCAGATACTCGGTGAACGACCGGTGCAGCACATCCACGGTCTTTGCCCGCTCACGCAAAGCCTCGAAGTTCTCGCGCTGCAAATAGGGCGGCAACGGGCCAGCGCTCGCATAGCGGCGGCCAAACGCCTGCCAGGCGAAATAGTTGTCCTTGAAATCGAAATCGCACGCGAGCCGTTCCAGGCGCTTGTACAGCACATCCGCCATGAACTTTTCTTTGCCCTTGAGGGCTTCGAACTGCGCTGGCGGAATTCCAAGGCCAAACAACGCCGAAGGCTGTTCGCACAACCAGCGGATGTGGGGTTTCTTGAACAGCGGGGCGATCTCGGCTTCGAAAATCACCCGCTGCTCGGCGCGGTTCTTTGCGCGCAACAGATTGCGCAGATTGCGGCCATGCATAGCGGCGAGCTTGTGTCCCGCGCCGATGAACCGCCCCAGCAAGCCATGCCGGTAAATGTTGGTGGCGAAATAGTTGATGCGCCGACGGCCCAGCGCATCGCGCGAATCCCAATAGGCAATCGTCTCCGCATCCAGATGCGGGCGCAGATACGACTCGTAGGCCTTTGCATTATCGCCACTGTCGGCCTCGGCAAAAAACTTATGAAACGCCGCATAGTCCGGCAGCTTTTCGACAGCGCACCGTTTGAGCTTGTTCAACGCCACATGCGCCGGGTTCAAATCCACGCCGGTAATTCGCACCGGGGCGAGCGCCGCGTAGCTAAAAATATTGCAGCCGCCCGACATGATGGCGACCACATGCTCGCCCGGCTGCAGCTTCATCGCTTCCATATCGATGATGGGATCTTCCCAAATCTGGGGATAGACGAGGCCCGAAAACAGCGCCGTGAATACGCGCTCGGAAATTCCCTCCCGGCTCACCGCCTTGTGCCGGTGCACTGCCTGCTTCAGCCGCGCATTACTCTCAGCACTGCCAGCGTCCGCTGCCGTCCCGGCACCATCGCGCGTCAAAGCCATGAAATCCCATCCCCAAACCGCCCGTCGCGCCAGATAGGCATACAACGCAGATCATCACAACGCGCCCTAGCAACCCATTGCAACAGGTTCACGACACACAAATGGCGCGCTGTCACAAATCTGCGCCTGCTAACATTCAGCGCGTCTTAGCAAAACCCCGCCCCCCGCGCCACCGCCCCCCCTGCGGCGTCGTGACGGTAACATCGCCGTTTCGTCTCAGCAATTCAGCTAGCCGGATCGTTCAGCCGCGCGATCTCAAGATCGACAACGCCAAGCAACTCATCAAGTGGCTTGTGTGCCGTATCCCAGATGACCTGGGGTTGGAGGCCATGATAAACATGCCTGTAAACATTCCCAGCGTCCTCGACGGCCCGCCATGGAATGTGTGGATGCCGGGCCTGCAAATCGTCCGTCAATCTGCGAGCACCCTCCGAAACAATTTCCAGAGCTCGAACGACAGCGTAAATCGTTTTACAGTCGGCAGCAAAACTCTCCAAGTCGTGCCCCGCCATAAAACTCCGCGCGAGCCGAATATTCTCACCGATCTCGGACAGCGTAATGTAATCATCCCGTTTGGACATCAGAATGCATACACCGCGCTGGCGAGTACTCTGGACCTCAATGCCGGTTTTAGTTGGTCTTCTATGGCCACATGAACATCGCCAGCAATAAGATCGGTAACCGCGTTTTCGATACCTGCCAAATCAAAAACCGTGCGCCGCGCGGGTGTAAGTTCTACCAGTATATCGACGTCACTATCTGCTCTATTCTCACCAGTTGCCACCGAACCAAACACAGCGGCATGATTGACACCAAGCGTACGCAACCATTCGCGATGCTTCGTCAAAATTGCAAGAACTTCGATCTTGCTCATAAGCTTACCATGTTGATCTAATTGTGTATTTTGCATACAAGAGATCAGCTTAACACATCACACACTAAAACTCACCCCGCACCCACACGAGGCGACCGCGTTCGGATTGGTAATCTTGAACGACGCACCCATCAGATCATCGACGAAATCGATCTGCGCGCCGGCCAGATATTCGAG
>JANOVN010000445.1:0-1561 GCA_031417455.1 Hyphomicrobiaceae bacterium
GACCGGTCCGGATCGATGAGCAGCGACCGCCGCATCGAGAACGCGCGCAAGGCGGCTCAGCTGGCGGTCGACCGGCTTGGGCGCGACGATATCCTGGCGGTGGTCAGCTACGACGACAAGGTCGAGATTGAAGTACCCGCCACTAAGGTCACGGACGCAGACAGCATCAAGGATAAGATCGGCCGCCTGAAGCCACGCGGCTCGACGGCCATTCATGCCGGATTGCTGGCGGGCGCGAACGAAATCCGCAAGTTCAAGTCCAAGGAACGGGTCAACCGGATCATCCTGTTATCGGACGGACTGGCGAACGTGGGGCCTTCGAAGGCATCGGATTTCGTGAGCCTGGGCAAGGAACTTGGCAGCGAAGGCATTACGGTTTCCACGCTCGGCCTGGGCAACGGCTACAACGAAGACCTGATGGCGGGCTTGGCGCGGGCAGCCGACGGCGGTCATGCGTTCGTGCAGGAAAGCGCGGACCTAGCCAATTTCATTGCCAAGGAGTTCGACGACACACTCGGGATCGTTGGCCAGCAGGCCGAGATCATCGTGACGCTGAACGAGGGCGTCAGCCCGGTTCGCACGCTGGGGCGAAGTGCGGACGTTAGTGGAAACCGGATCGTGTACAAGGTTGGCGCTCTGTTTGGCGGGGCAGATCAGATTTTGGTGACGGAAGTGACAGTTGCGTCATTGTCAGTTGCCGAACAGCGCGAGATTGCCAAGATCGAGGTCGCTTATACCGATCCGGCGACGGGGCAGCGCGTGACGGCCTCGGGCATTGTCAAGGCACGGTTCAGCGACGACCGGGAAACATGCGACAAGAGCGCGAACCCGATGGTCGAGCGCGAGGTTGCGACGTTGCTGTCGAGGGAAGCGCGGCAGGAAGCCGTGAAGCTGCGTGACGAAGGCAAGGTTGAGGAAGCCCGCCGCAAGTTCGACGACAACGCCAAGTTCCTGAGCGCGAAAAAGGCAGCACTGCCAGCCGCCGCCCAGGATTATCAACCCCTGAACGATGAGATCAACGCGAGCACCGCTGCGGCGGCACCGGCGGCACAGAGTTCAGAAGGTTGGGCCAAGGAGCGCAAGGCGCAGCGGTACATGGATAGCAACAAGGCGGGCTCGGCGTCGAAGTACTGAGGTTTGGCGACTGCTCCGCAGCCGACGGGGCTAGCCCCGCACCCCACCGGGAGGCGCAGCCTCCCGGACCCACCAGTTTTTGCAACGATAGCTCAACCAAGGGCTATCCTGGGTTACCCTGGCAAGTTGCAGGACTTCATGATGTCTTTCATGCGGGCCTTGCTGCCGTCTTCTGCCGTCTTGATTTTTTCGGCGGGAATGCCGCTGGCGATAAGGCCCTTACCGGCGGCGACGATTTCGGCGAGCTTCTGGCGGAACGTCGCCGTCATGACCAAGCGGTCGAAACGCGACAGTTCGGTTCCAGCCTTATCGGCGATGCAACCACAGACCTTTTCGCCATTCACTTCGGCCTGGATCGTGCAGGCGGCCACCAGGGCCGCGCGCTCCTCGGGCGGGAAGCTCCCGCCCTTTTCGAGATCGGCGGCGG
>JANOVN010000446.1:0-2078 GCA_031417455.1 Hyphomicrobiaceae bacterium
CGCAGTTCTGGAAAGCAAGACGTAGGCCCTTTTGACGAAGCAACCGAAATTGCTGAGTTGCTTGCCAGAATCGACACCGTTGAAAAGGCTGCTGCATTTGTTCGAGCCGCCGCCGCTATAGTTGATGCCCCAATTGGTCGATCGAAAGCGGAACGTTCGCCACGTGCTCATTTTGGCATATCCAGTGATGATCCAGCCGCAAATCTATTCGAGCCGACCTCTGCAAGCATTTCCGGGCGGCGAAAATAGAGGGCGCGACCGCAGCGAAGTGGTGGCCGGCCGCGAACGAAAACGATCTGCTCGTCGGCCCGCATATTCATGACCACTTCGTGGGCGAGGATTAGCTCTCGTTGCTGCGCGTTCTTGCTGACGGTGACCGACCGGGATCCCTTTTCGAACAGCGAACCGCGCGCCTGCGAGGTGCTTTCGACTTCGATGGTGATCTGACCGCATCGCGCCGCAATGAGGTCCGCCGTGTCCATCGATTTGATCGCGGCGAAACTCACGAACGAACAGCTTTCGAGCCAGCTGGTTGCGCTGTCTTTGCCAAAGTGGTTTTCGAGCTGTCCAATCGATTGATACATCAGCATCAACGACATTCCGAACTTCCGCCCCCGGTCGCGGGCCTCAGTCAGGACGCTCATGTACCCCAGCAAGTCAACTTCATCGAGCATGTACAGGACGCGGCGCTTGTGGCGTCCGTCAGCCTTCACCATCACCGCCATGAGCGAGCCGAGGATCACGCGCCCTATGCCGGGGTAGGTCTTCAACGTGTCGCCGGGAATCTGCAGGAACACGTCCAAGTTCCCGTCCGGCAATTCCGTCAGATCGAAACTGTCACCGCAGACCATGGCCGAGTACGCAGGCAACGAGAGCCAAGCAGTATCCTTCGCGACCGTGCTCATGATGCCTGAGAAGGTATCCTTCGCCATGCCCACGAACTGACCGCAGTTCTGTTTCACAAACGCTGGCGTTTTACAGTCCGCCACCACAGTGCGCAACAGCGTTGAAAGCTCGTCGGTCGGCAACGAAATCAATTCGCGAACGGCCGCGAGATTGCGCCGGTTCTGAAACCCGTCGTCTTCGATGGCTTCGAATTTGTACGACGTGCCGACATAGTAGATCAACGCGGCCAACAGGTTGGTGGCTTGGCTGGCGAAGAACTCGTTCGACCCTCCACCGCCGCCGCCCTTGTCTTCTGAAATGAACAACCGGGCGAGAGCGGCGCAGTCTTCTTCGAGCTTGTTGGTCCCAGTGAACACGCCGAACACATTGAAGCCGATGGCAGGTGCATTGGTGGGGCTCAGGACGGCCACTTTGCGCCCGCGTTTAATCCGGCTATCTGTCACGAGTGGCCCGATTTCCGCAGCTGGATCGAGCACGACCATCGACCCGCTAAACCGCAGCGCGGTTGGTACGACGGTCGAGGTCGTTTTGAATCCGCCAGAGCCTGCAAAAAACATCATGTGGGTCGAGTCGAAATCGAGATCGAAGCCGAGGATTTGCGCCTTGCCGCCTTTGCCCCAGCTCGTCTTGTCCTTGGGATTGAGCGGCACCCGGCCTACGCTGTCTTGATCGACGCGATACGCCTCTCCGACGACCACATCGCCGGTCGCTGGAAACATCGATTGTGCCTCCTCCATCGACATCCATTTCGTGTCTCCGAACGCCGACTGGCGCGACCGGCGCATCAACCGTGATTGATCATGCCACCACGCAGAGCCCCCGAGCGCGGCAAGCCCACACGCGCCGATGGATGCGATAGCTTCGCCGGGATTGAACGCGGTCGTGAACTCTCGAAATGATGCCGAACTCAATGCGAGACCAACCATCACCGTCAGGAAATACAGACCGACCAAGAGAGCCACGGTCACCACCGAAGTCAGCAACATGACTTGCGGTTGTCGGACGACCATCTTGCCAGCGACGCCTGCCGTCAAAATCGCAACCGCCAAGGTCACCACGGGAAGGAAAGCCTTGTTGTCGTCGGTGATTGGAAGCGTCACGAGCCAAAGCCGTATCGCTTCAACAAATCCTGCGGCGGCAAGCGCCAAAACCACCACAGTGGCGGCATCCTT
>JANOVN010000447.1:0-2477 GCA_031417455.1 Hyphomicrobiaceae bacterium
GCTGGTGACGGCCAGCGCGCTGGCGTAGGGGGCGGCAACAAGTCCCGCGACGTTCAGGTGGCAGCGCTCGACGACGTGCATCAGGTTGGCGAATGCGCCGTCGTCGGCGGTGACGGCGTGCATGTCGGCGGTCAATCTGGCAGCCGCCAGCCCACGCGGATCGTCGCCTCCGATAGCGCCGTCGAGGCGGAAGGCCTTGCGGTTCATATGGACGAGGGTCCGGTCTCCGCGTTCGGCATAGGCGCGTGCGCCTGCAAACACGCGAGCAATATCGCCGTCGCGGACAGACCCTTCGATTTGGGCGTGGGCTGCAAACGATAGCGAACTCAGGCGGCCGCAGGTGATGGCTGCATAGACGCTCTGCAACGTGATGCCAGCGGTGCGTTCGGCTTGGGCGACGGCGGAGCGGATGGCCGTTTCAGCCTCATTCGCGTCGGTGATGACGCCCGACTTGAGGCCACGCGAGCGCTGGTGGCCGACGCCGAGGATGCGGGGGGCCGGCGTTTGCCCGGCTCGGGTGGCTGGCATTTCAAAGATCAGGCACGCGACCTTGTTGGAACCAACGTCGAGCGCGCCAATGATTTCGCCGCCACTTCGCAAGCGCATGTCACGGCCCTCCCGGCGACGGCGCGAAAGGACGGGCGGCGATGCGGGTCGGCGAGCGCAGATCGATGATGGTGTTGGGCTGATCCAGCCAGGCGGCTGCGGACTTTTGGGCGAGCAGACTTGCCAAAGCGCTGGCCTCGCCTTCGGGGGGCAGTTCGAGGCGGACGCCGTTCGTCAGCTGGAGTTGCCAACGGCGCTGCGTGATGCGCGTCGCCAAGTGAAGGCGCGGGCCGATTTCAGGCACGCTGGCGAGCATCTGGTACAAAGCGTTAGCCGCAACAGGTGCGCCGGCGCCTTTGATGCGCGGCAGGCTTGGCCAATCGGCTTCACGCACCGCCGATAGTTCGCGGCCCGTCGCATCGACGAGGATGGTCGCGGTGTCATTGAGCCAGGCGGCGAACGGAGTACGCTCCGTCACCGCGGCATCGATACGGCCGGGGAATACGCGGGAGATGTTTGCGGTTTCGATCCACGGTAACTTGCGGAGGCGGGCTTGGACCTGCGCGCTTTGCAGGGTCGCCATGGTCTTGACGTTGGGCAGATCGAGGGCGTCGAAGATATCGCTATCGGCGGTGAAGCGGTGGCCGCTGACGGCGACCTCATCAATGCCGAAACCTGCGGCGGTCAGCACTTGGTCGAGACGATTGTGGCCTTGGGCTGTGGTGGCGAGCTTGCCGGTCGCCATGCCCGTGGCGATGATCGCAGCACCGGTCAGGGCGGCAATCATCGTGAAGACCGCAAGGTACTTCCAGATGTGCGATTTCGGTTTCCGGCGGCGGCGGGTTTGGACGTGACGGGTCGTTTTCGGTGCAGTTATGTTAGGCGCAGCGGGGCGACCAGCATGCGCTGGAGCCTTCCCCGCCATGGCACCTATCTGTTGCAACTCGCGTCCTCGATGATCCACGTCACGAGAGAGCCGAACGGCTGCCCCGCATGCGCTGCAAGTTCGGGCACCAGAGAGGTTGCCGTCATGCCCGGTTGCGTATTCACTTCCAGGCACACCAGCTCGCCCGTTCCGCCCGGCGTATCGTCGTAACGGAAGTCCGCTCGCGACACGCCCCGACAGCCGAGCGCCTCATGCGCTGCCACAGCGTATTTCCGGATAGATGCGTAAACATTCGGTAAAAGTTCCGCGGGCAGAACGTGTTTTGAGCCGCCGGGAGCGTATTTTGCCTCGTAATCGTAGAACGTGAGCCCTTTGAGGGGGACAATCTCGGTCACATCGGTCGCCTGACCGCCGATGACGCCACAGGTCAGTTCGCGCCCCGCCACGAAGCGTTCGACCATGACGATCTCATCCGCCGGTCCGCCTTCGGCGATTTTGGTGGGTGGCGTGTCAAGGTGCGGCCCGACGATGATGACGCCGACGCTGGAGCCTTCCGCGATGGGTTTGACGACGTAGGGCGGGGGCATGACGTGATCGGCCATCGCTTGCGCGCGGGTGACGAGCAGCGCGTTAGCGACCGGCACGCCGGCAGCCTTCATCGCGTCCTTGGCGCGCTCCTTGTGCATGGCGAGTGCCGACGCCAGCACGCCCGAATGCGTGTAGGGGATTTGCAGCGTTTCGAGGATGCCCTGCATGCAGCCATCTTCGCCGTGTTTGCCGTGCAGCGCGTTGAAGCACGCATCCGGTTTGAGGTTGGTGAGGACGCTGGCGATGTCGCGCCCGACGTCGACCTCGGTGACTGTATAACCCTCACCGCGCAACGCCTGCGCCACCGCCGCCCCCGACCGCAGCGACACATCACGCTCAGCAGAGAGCCCACCCTTGAGGACGGCGACGTGGGTGAATTTGCGTGCAGTCATCTCAAGTGCCCCATACCAAAAACCAACGTCATGGCCGCGAAGGCGGCCACCCACGACAACCATCA
>JANOVN010000448.1:0-3606 GCA_031417455.1 Hyphomicrobiaceae bacterium
GCAATTTGCGCACAATGTCGTGCAGCATGTGCGCAGGCACGGTCAATGCGCCGGGCTGAGTCACGTCGGCTGTGACGACTTCGATGACTTCCCGCTCCAGGTCCGTTGCCTTGAAGCGCAGCGAGCGACCGCTGGCCGACAACATCACGTTCGACAGGATCGGAATCGTGGTCCGGCGCTCGACCACGCTGGTTACGTGGCTGAGCGCTCTCAGCAATTCACCTCGTTCGATAACGAGCCTCATGGTCGATCCTTAAGGAGTAGATATGGTTTCTGCGCGGACACTAGCATGAAGGGCCGGTTGAAACAGGCCCTAAGGCTTTTTCCGTTTGGTCGTGCTTTTGATCTAAAAACCGCAAACACACTTTTCCCGAAGCACTCTCTGGAGGGACCGCCATGTAGACGAGAATCGCTGTGTTTTACCAGCGGAAACAGCTGCTTGATGATACGTGCGGCGTCCAGAGACGAAAAAAGCGGTGCTTGTTGCACCGCTTTATCGAGTTTTGTTTCATTCACCCGTCAGCTATTGAGCATTTTCTTCAATTCGTCCAACTCGTCGCGCAACCTGGGATTGTCGCCCAGAATGCCTTCAATCTTGCGAATGGCGTGGAGCACGGTTGTATGGTCACGGTTGCCGAAGCGGCGACCGATCTCGGGCAACGAGCGCGCTGTCATCTGCTTGGCCAGATACATGCCGATTTGGCGGGGCCAGACGACCGAGCGGTGGCGGCGCTGCGAAAGCAGGTCGCCTTTGGAGACGCCGAAGTGGCGCGACACGATGCGAAGGATATCTTCGATTTTGACGCGGCGCGGTTCGATGCCCTGGACGAGATCACGAATGACGGTTTCGGCGATGTCGAGCGAGAGCGGCGTGCGCATATACTGCCAAGTGGCGTACAGGCGCGTGATTGCGCCTTCAAGCTCACGGCCGCTTTCCGTTAGACGTTCGGCGAGCAGTTCGAGAACGTCACGCGACAACTCAAACGAGCTATCGGCGGCGCGCTTTTCGGCCAACCGGCGCTCAAGAACCTTGAGGCGCAGATCGTAATCGAGGCCACCAAGTTCGGTCACCAGACCACGCTGGAGGCGCGACCGCATCCGCTCGTTCAACCGTTCGATCTGGTTGGGAGCGCGGGCGGAGGCAACAACGACCTGACGGCCACCATCCAAAAGCGAATTGATGATGTGGTCGAATTCCTGCTCGGTGCGTTCGCCCTGCATGAATTCGAGGTCGTCGATCAGCAACATGTGGACGTTGCGGAACTTCTCCTTGAAGGCCGATGCATCCTGGCCGCGGACGGCCTCCACGAACTGATAGCGGAAGCGTTCTGCGGTGAGGTACAATACCTGAGCATGCGGCGCGCGGCGCTTAACTTCCCAGGCTATGGCATGGAGAAGATGCGTCTTGCCGAGACCCACCGACGAATGGATATAGAGCGGGTTGAACGCAGGGGTATCGGTCATCACCATTTCGGCGACTTGAGTCGCTCCAGCGTGTGCCATGCGGTTGGTGGCGCCAATCACGAAGCTGTCAAACGTATAGCGGGGATCGAGCGGCGAGCCTTCGAAGCCGCCGACCTGGGTGCGGCCCGTGCTCGACGGGACAGCGCGCGGCATAGGACGGATTTCGGACGTGCTGGAGTGGCTTTCATAAGCTGCGGGAACCGTGTCCTGGCTGGACTGGGCGTCGCGGGCTTCGACCTTGAGACGCTGGTGGTTGGCTGCGGGTTGACGCCAGACGACATCAACGCGCTCGGCGCCATCGAATTCCGAACGGCAGCAGGCCAACAGCGCGTCTAGATAATGTGACTGAATCCAGTTTCGCAGAAACTTCACCGGCACCGAAACGGTGACCACACGGCCATCAAAACGATCAAACTCCAAGGCATTGAACCAGCTGGTATAAACTTCTTCGCCAAGGCGGGCGCGCAACATGGCGCGAACCTTGGTGCCGCGGCCTGAAACACCCGTTGCGTCAGCGGTCCCGGCT
This sequence comes from Hyphomicrobiaceae bacterium, assembly GCA_031417455.1. GTDB lineage: Bacteria > Pseudomonadota > Alphaproteobacteria > Rhizobiales > Hyphomicrobiaceae > JANXVY01. Next base: position 1,991 of record JANOVN010000448.1, read on the forward strand.
GTCTTCGCGCCGGTTTTCTTGGAAGGTGTGTCCTTCAAGTGCACGTCGTGATCGATTGCCGGATTGTCAGAAGTTGCCATAGGTACCCTCACTTTTTTATCTCTGTGGCCATCGAAAAAGAACCCCGTTCGCTGCGAGCCCTCACAGCCGCACCGGTTCAATTCGATCGTGATTTTTCGTGCCTTAACCGTGCCTTAACCTTGGGCCCAGGCGAGCCCAATTGCTTTCCAACCGCCAACCCGTCCGCGGTGCCGTTCCGCATCAAGCGGCCCCTCGAACCCATCAGCAACATTGTGGCAGTTCGGGTAACCCAGAGCTGCCATCGCCTCCGCAGCCATCCGGCTGCGAACTCCCGAACGGCAGATGAAAAACATCTGCGTGCCGGTATCTGCCGCAGACGCCGATAACGCCGTCTTCAGCTGCTGCGTGAATGCAGGATCCACGCTGTTTTCGGGGTACGTCTGCCACTCGACCGTCACGACGCGCTTGCCAAGCGACGACAGATCCGGAAGACCAACAAACGTCCACTCAGCCCGCGTTCTCACATCGACCAATACCGATGACGGATCGGACTTGAGCCGTTCCCAAACATCTTGAACCGTAAGGTCCTTAACCGTAGTGCTACCGACCACTTGAAACTCCGTACTTCGACTCATTTCGTGCTGCCGACCGATGCTTTTCCCTTGCCTTGCGGGAAAAAACTGGAAAGCATTAAAACGTACACCAGCCCCGGGACGCTGGCGCGAATTGGGCGACGGGGACACGTACTCACTACATGATGGCCCGCTGACAACGCGGCGGGCAAAAAGATCGACCCGGCGTTACGCTACGGTGCGCGGGCTTACTGTTCGTTCCGTCTGTTCGTTCTGTTTCGTTTCGTTCGATTTTTTATTCGTTTTCGTGACAGCGGCCGCTGTGCGTTTCGCTGGACCGTGCACACGATGATTAAGTAGCGGTTAAATGGGTGAGAGGCAAGTGAGGGGAGTGTAAATCAGGCTCTGGATAAAGCCTGACTTTGGGACGCGAAAATGACGTTTTCCGAACTCGATTGGACGCCTAGAACTTGCTGGCATGAACCTGTTTTTGAAAGATTTTTGACAAGACATCGACGTTGAGTCGGCGACGGGATGTGGCGATATCCAGCGCCTGTGGAATAGGAGTCTTTTGTTGCCGGGAGTGGGGTGCGTCACGAGGACTGTGTTTTGGAGGAGCGCATGGCTTTTTCCACAGCAGGGAGGCGACTTACCGGTGTTCAAATTCACCGGGAGGGGACTAAAACGGGCGCATTTTGCGGTGCGAAATAGCAACACCGAAAGTGATTTGCTCAGCGATTGGACTTTATTGCTAAGTCCTTGATATGTCTAGCAAACAAATTGCCCGCCTGACGTGTGGTGGGGTGCAGCATGGCTGTTCGTGATTGAAGTTTGGGGGGTAGCGTACAGTGAGGGATTTCCGTTCCGCTGATTCTACAAAGTGACCGTCGCCGGAAGACCTTTGCGACCAACTCACCATGCGCGCCGCGTTGTAGACTCTTGAAAAATAAAAGGCGGCTCTTCGCTGCCTAGCGGGCGTAAAGCGAAAGGGTCATTGGGTTTGCTCGCCGGTATGGCACGGGC
>JANOVN010000449.1:0-5570 GCA_031417455.1 Hyphomicrobiaceae bacterium
GCCGTCCGCGCAGGTCCGGCATCGCCGCGCCCAGAGCGGGCGTGATGTCTTCGTGGACGGCGGCTGCGTTAAGGGCTGCGGCAGTGTTTGATTGCGGGGTCACTGATGCGTCACTCCGCAGCCTCAACGCTGAGCCAGTCGGCCAGCGCGTGCGCCCATTCGGTAGAATTGCCAGCGCCTAAGAAGATTACGCTGTCGCCCGGGCGGCCATGACGGCGCAGAAGGGGGATGATTTCGCGGGCATTGTCGATGGCGACGACGGGTTTGCCGGTGGCTGCGATGCCGCGTGCGAGCGAGTGCTGGTCGATGCCGTCGATGGGTGGTTCGCCGGCCGAATAGAGCGGGGCGACGATGACGCTGTCGGCGTCCTTGAAGCAGGCGGAAAAATCGGCGAACAGGTCGCGGACGCGGGTGTAGCGGTGGGGTTCGACGATGGCGATGATGCGGCCCCGCGCGCCGCCGCGAGCGGCTGCAAGGACGGCTGCGATTTCGGCGGGGTGGTGGCCGTAGTCGTCGTAAATCGTCAAGCCGTTCCAGGATCCCGCGATCTGATAGCGGCGTTTGACGCCGGAGAAGCTGGCCAGCGCTGCCCGGATTTTGTCGTCGGAGATGCTGGCTTCGGCGGCAACCGCGATGGCGGCCAGCGCGTTGAGGGCGTTGTGGTGGCCCGGCAGCGGCAGCGTCCAGGCGCGCAATTGGCGTGCGCCGCCGATGACGCGAGGGCCTAAGTCAGCGTCGAACAGCATCTGGCCTTTGTCGAAGCTGATGCCCTTGAGGACGAGGTCGCAGCCGTCGGCGGTGCCGTAGGTCAGCAGGCGGCGGCCGTCGGTGCGCAGGCCTAGGCGTTCGACCATGTCGCGTACGACGGGGTGGTCGGTGCAGGTGACGGTCAGGCCATAGAACGGGATGTTTTTATAAAAGCCCTCAAACTCGCGGTGCATGTTCTCGACGGTTTTGAAGTGGTCGAGGTGTTCGGGGTCGATATTGGTGACGATGCCGATTTCAGTTGGCAACCTCGTGAACGTGCCATCGCTTTCGTCGGCTTCAACGATCATCCACGGGCCTTTGCCGAGACGCGCGTTGGAGCCCCAGGCGTTGATAATGCCGCCGGTGATGACGGTCGGGTCGAGGCCAGCTTCGGTGTAAATGTGCGAGAGCAGCGAGGTCGTCGTCGTCTTGCCGTGGGTGCCGGTGACCGACACCGTCTGATACAGCCGCATCAGTTCGGCGAGGATTTCGGCGCGGCGAACAATCTGCAGGCCCTTGGCGCGGGCGGCGTCGAGTTCGGGGTTGCCCTTTTTGACGGCGGTCGAGATCACCACGGTTTTCGCGCCGATCAGATTGATCGCGTCGTGGCCGATAAAGACGCGGATGCCCTTGGTGCGCAGCCGCTTGACGTTAGCCGATTCCTTTTGGTCGCTGCCCTGGACCGAGTAGCCCTTGGCAATCAGGATTTCGGCGATGGCGCTCATGCCGATGCCGCCAATCCCGATGATGTGAAACGTGCCGACGTCGCGTGGCATCTGCATGTGTCATTCGTCTCCCGTTTCGTCGCCCAGCGCGTGACCGCACCTTGGCAAAATTCGTCTAAACCTTAGCCTTCGCCTTTGCCATCAGGCTTTCCATCAAGTCAGCCAATCGTTCGACCGCATCTGGACGGCCCTGCAGCTTGGCTGCCGCCGCCGCCGTTGCCAGCATTCCGGGCCGTGCCAGCAGCATCTCGATATCGTCGGCGAGACGGCGCGGCGTTAAATCCTTCTGCTCGATACACCAAGCCCCACCCGATTCGGCAAGTCCGGCCGCATTATGCAGTTGATCGTTGTCGATGGAATGCGGCAACGGCACCAGGATCGACGGGCGGCCAATAACCGTCAATTCAGCCACTGTCGAGGCGCCCGCACGGCCTATGACCAGATGGCTCGCCCCGATACGGCTGGGCAAATCTTTGAAGAACGCGGCGACTTCGGCGTTAATGCCGCTGGCGGCATAGGCGGCGCGGACCTGAGCCAGATCCTCTTGCCGGGTCTGCTGGGTGACGCGGAGGCGAGCGCGCGCAGCCTCAGGTAGCAGAGCAAGGGCCGGCGGCACGCATTCAGAAAAGAACCGCGCGCCCTGGCTGCCGCCGAACACCAACAGGTTGAACGGCTGGCTGGGCTCGGGCCGCCAGTAGTGGCGCCTTGCTGCTTCGATGACGATGGCGCGGACCGGGTTGCCGGTGTGGTGGACTTTGCCGAGCAGGGGGCCGTCGATCAGCTTGGTTGCGGCAAAAGAGGTTGCAATCGCATCGACACGTCCGGCGAGCATCTTGTTGGCGCGGCCCAGGATTGCATTCTGCTCGTGCACCGCCGTGGGGATGGCGCGCAGCTTGGCGGCAAGCAGCGGCGGAAACGTCGGGTAGCCGCCGAAGCCAAGCACGGCCTTGGGGCGGACTTCGCCGAGCAGCTTGTGGGCTGCCGCCACGCCTCGGCTCAATTGAACGACAGCGAAGGCTGCCTTGATGGCGCTGCCGCCGGTGCCTGATGGCACCTGATAGACGTTGCGGGCCGGGAAATCGGTGCCGTAGCGGTCGCCGCGCGTATCGGTCACGAGATCGACGACAATGCCGCGCTTTCCCAGCGCCTCGGCCAGGGCAAACGCTGGAAACAGATGGCCGCCGGTTCCTCCGGCCGCCAGCATGACAGACGCCTCGCCGTTCATTGAGATTTTAGCTCCCGGGGATTGGCTGTAGACTTGTTTGATGGAGTGGGGACTAAGCGCGGCTTTTTCAGGTTGGCAAGGTCAGTTCTTTTGCGTGTCAGCGCTAACAGCATTCCCAAGGTAATGGAAACCGCAATCGTAGACGATCCGCCCGCTGATATGAAGGGCAGGGTCATGCCTTTGGCGGGCAAAAGTCCTGCATTTACGCCCATGTTGATCAGCGCCTGGATGGAAAACACCAGCGCGAGGCCAATAATCGCCAGCCGGTTGCCATGGTCGGCGTCGGCTGCGGCACGGCGTATCGCTTTAGCGGCGATGGCCCCAAACAGTGCGAGCAGGAACAGGCAGGCGATGATGCCGTATTCCTCCGCAACGACTGCGAAGATGAAGTCGGTATGGGCGTCGGGCAGCACGACCTTGATGGTGCCTTCGCCGGGGCCGCGCCCCCAAAAGCCGCCCTCCATGAAAGCCTGCATGGCGCGGTCAACTTGGGAATGGTCGCCGCTGCTGCCTGCGAAATAGCGATCGACGCGGGCTTTGATGTAGGGGTGGAACTCGTAGGCCAAACGTCCGCCAAGGCCCGCGATTGCTGCCAGTCCTGCCACACCCAACCAGGGTTGGCCCGATAGAACATACAGCGCGCCCCAGACGGTTACGATCAGTACGGTCTGGCCGATGTCTGGCTCGGAGACAATGAGACCTGCGACGAGGGCTAGGCCTGCGCAGGCAATCATGAGGGCTGGCATATCGGGGCGATGTTTGGTTTGGGCAAACAGCCACGCGGTGACGACGATGAAGCTTGGCTTCATGAATTCAGATGGCTGGATGGTTTGCCCGAAAACAGGCAACCAGCGCCGCGCGCCGTTGATCTCGCTGCCGATGGCAAGCACCGCGATGAGACCTGCGAGACTGGCGATGAACATCACCAGCGCCAGTCGGCGGATATTGCCGGGTGACAGGAACGACACGGCGAGCATCATGCACACGCCGAGGCCTGCGAAAACGAACTGACGGATGACGAAATGGTAGGTTGGGAAGCCGCGCTTCATGGCAATTGCCGGGCTCGCCGCCACAGACAGCAGCAGCCCGACGCCGACGAGGGTCGCGATCAGAACCAGCAACTGGCGGTCCACCGTGAACCACCACTCCGCCAGCCGCGACCGGTCCGTGCGAGAGAAGTTCATGGGCGGGTCTCGTGGGGCCGGCGGCCACCCTTTACTCCATGGCCGGGCTTAACCCGGCCATCCAGAGCCGTAAACGACAATCTATGAGCCCAGTCCCCTGGATGGCCGCCTCGGAGGGCGGCCATGGAGTGGGGGGTAGGAGGCCTCATGCCTTGCCTCGCGGCGTGAAACCGGGCAGCGCCGTGACGAGGGCACGGAACGTATCGCCGCGATGTTCGAAGCTCCTGAACTGGTCATAGCTTGCGCAGGCGGGGGAGAGGAGGACGATCCGCTCCCTCTCCCCATCGCCTTCGATGGGGAGAGGGTTGGGGTGAGGGGCGGCGGCAAGAGAGGACTGAGCCAGCAACTGCCCATCGCCCTCGTTTCGTACCCGCCCCTCACCCTCGCCCTCTCCCCGTAAAGGACGGGGAGAGGGGACAGCCGCATCGCGTGCTGCTGCGGCGACAGCTACATCGAGCGTGACGCACCGTTCGTATGGCACAAGGCCTTCCAGGGTTTTGGCGAACTCATCGGTGGCCGCGCCGATCAGATAGGCTTTCATGACCGCTGGGAAGAGCGGGACGAGCGGTTCGATGCCGCCTTCCTTAGGTTTTCCGCCGAGTATCCAGTAGACGCCGTCGGGGAACGAGAGCAGCGCCTTTTGCGTGCTGTCGGCGTTGGTCGCCTTGCTGTCGTTGATGAACACCACCTCGCCCACCCGCCCGATCTCTTCTAAGCGGTGAGCCAGGCCGGGGTATGTCTTGATGGCCGCGCCGATTTCGTCGTGCGGAATGCCGACCAGTTCACAGGTCAGAAATGCCGCGGCGGCGTTCTCTGCATTGTGGGCACCGCGCAGCGTCTGAGCGCTGCTCAGATCGACCAAGGTCTCTTCAAAACAACCGTTCGCGCCGCTTGGAAAAGCGCGGGTCAGGAACGGTGCCTGGAAATAGGCGATGCCCGTCGCTTGGGCTCGCTTGCGGGAAAATGCCAATGCCAGGCGGTCCGGCGTATTGTCCAAAACGTGGAAGACTTCATCACACGCATTGCCACTCGTCGTCAGGCCATCTTCAACACCAATGACAGCACTCCTTGCTGCCATGACCAACCGTTCCTTGATCGCCGCGTAATTCTCGACAGTTCCATGCCGGTCGATGTGGTCGGGCGTGATGTTCAAGAGGACGCCGACGGTGGGGTTGAGGCTTGGCGTCAGGTCGATCTGGAACGAGCTCATTTCGATGACGTAGATGCGATCTTTTTTGGGCGGCTCCAGCGCCAGGATCGGCACGCCGATGTTGCCGCCCATCTGCGCGTCGCGGCCTGCGTTGCGTAGGATATGGGCAATCAGCGACGTCGTCGTCGATTTGCCGTTGGTGCCGGTGATGGCGATGAAAGGCGCGTCGGGGCAGTGCGCGTTTCTTTCGCGGCAGAACAGCTCGATGTCGCCGATGATTTCGATCTTCGCCGCAATCGCCTTGTGCACCGTCCAATGCGGTTCGGGGTGGGTGAGGGGTACGCCGGGGGCGAGCACGAGGGCTGCAAATTTCGTCCAGTCGGCGGTATTGAGGTCAAAGAGCGGGATGCCGGCCTTTTCCGCTGCTGCGCGTCCGGGTTCGCCATCGTCCCAGGCAGCAATCGTCGCGCCGCCCGCGACCAAAGCGTGCGCCGTCGCGATCCCGGACCCGCCCAGCCCGAATACCGCGACCGTTTTGC
>JANOVN010000450.1:0-9180 GCA_031417455.1 Hyphomicrobiaceae bacterium
GCTCAAGGCTGGCGTGGGTCCGCTAGTTCCACAAATAGCAGCGCCTTGCTCAGTCGGGCTGCGTTGCCCGCTTCGCTCGCGTCTGACATCCGTTCCCACTTTCTAAGACGCCTCCGGAAAGCGCCCCTCACGAAACGGACAGGCTCAGATTACAGGGACGCCGAGGGGGCGGGGATAACTTATTAAAAAAAACCCGGCCCGTAGGGCGTAATAGCACAGCGTATTACGCCGGCCACGAGACCAGCCCGTAGGGCGCAATAGCGCAGCGTATTGCGCCAACCCAAATTTCCGTAACCGCTTCGTCCGCCCATCAAGCGCCTGCTCCAAGTGTGGCCGATGACGACTTGCGTGGCTTGTCTGCCACAAGTCCGCCCCTTCCTCTCCATCAAGCCCTCAATTGCTTTGTTGCGAATCGGCGAGTCACCTAACGCTAGTCGTTGAACCGGTGCCTCTTTCCCGAACTTTCGTGCTTCGCGCAGGGTTCGGCCCCATCGGCCCAGTTGCCAGTTCTGTAGCGTCGCATGTGAGTACGAGAGCAATAAGCAAGCGCCGGGCACGTTGTCTGAATGGTGTTAGCAGCTCTCAAAGCGCTCAATTGCGTCCCCCGGTTGATGGGGTCGGCGCCAACATAAATGGAGACGACATATGTTCGGGGGACTTCTGAAGTCGACCAGTCTGGCGGCCCTGGTGGCCGTGGCAGGCGTAGCAGTTTCGGGCGTTAGCGCCCAGGCAGCGGATTTGGGCGGCAACTGCTGCGCAGATCTCGAAGAACGGATCGCAGAACTCGAAGCCACGACGGCCCGCAAGGGCAACCGTAAGGTTTCGTTGACCGTTTCCGGCATCGTCAACGAAGGTATTTTATTCTTCGATGACGGCGTCGAAAGCAACGCTTATGTCGCCACGAACGAACGCGAGCGCTCGCGCTTTCGCTTCCTCGGTACGGCCAAAATCAACTCGGACTGGACAGCTGGTTACCTGATGGAAATCGGCGTTCGCGGTAACCGTTTGAACCAGCTGAGCCAGGATATCTCGGCCACTGGTAAGGGTCTCGACGTTCGCCACTCGGCTTTCTGGCTGCAGCACAAAGACCTTGGTAAACTGTGGTTAGGTCAGACATCGGAAGCCACCGACGGCATCACCGAAGTTAACTTGGCCGGTACCAACCACTTCGCCCACGCCCAGCTCGATGACTACATCGGCGGCTTCAAAGTTCGCAACTCGGCAACCGGCGTGCAAAGCACCAACTCGATCGCCAACATCACCGGCATCGGCTCGGGCGGAAACAACCCCGGCGAAGGCACCCGCTTCAACGTCGTCAAATACGAAACCCCAACATTGGCTGGTTTCATCGGTTCGGCATCGTTTGGCGAAGACGACCTCTGGGATGTTGCCCTGCGTTACGCTGGCGAATTCTCCGGCGTCAAACTTGCTGCCGGCATCGGTTACACCAGCTGGCATGACAACAACAAAGTTGTGAACGCCGTCGGTGTCGCCGGTTCCAGCAACCGTAACTGCGCCCGCGCTGCTGGCACTAATGCATCGTGCGATGAGCTTGGTCTGTCGGCCAGCATCATGCACGTTCCCACTGGCCTTTACCTGAGCGGTTCGTACGGCACTCGGGATGAAGACCATCGCATCGCAGTACTGGGACCAAATGCACGGAAGAAAGACGAGTTTTATTACGTCCAGGGCGGCATCGAGCAGGCTTTCTTCCCGCTCGGCAAGTCGACCTTCTTCGGTGAATACTTCGACGGCCGTTTCGGCGGCGCAATCAACAGCACGGGCAACGTCAGTGTTGGCCGTACCGACGCTGGCTTGGGCTTTGGAGCTGCCAACATCGGAACGTCTGAAGTCAACTACTGGGGCATTGGCTTCAACCAGAACATCACAGCTGCGGTCATGGACATCTACGTCAGCTACCGCAACTACGAGTTCGACGTGAAGAGCACCGCTGGTGTGAAGGCTCAGGTCGAAGATATCCAGACCATCTTCACCGGCGCCAGAATCCAGTTCTGATCTCTCGGAACACATCGGGGAGCCGCGTCAAGTGGCTCCCCTTTTTTATTCCACTGCTATTACGTGTCCGCGCTGCCTTTTACTCGATTGTTGCTGCGCTGCCACATGACTTCAAAACAACACGTCCGTAGCCAAATCTTCAGCCGGTATTAACTGCAGTCGATTGAATCTTGTGCTCTAAGTCCGGCTCTATCATGTTGACTGAAACGTGGTGATGCCTCGCATCGCAGGAAGTAAGAAATGTCGCTGCTCAAATATCTCATTATCGGTTCCTCGCTCGTCGTGCTCAGCACGGCAGCTCTTGCGTTCCAGGAACAAAATTCTGGCAGCGCGCCCGCCCCTGCCCAGGCCCCCATTGAGGCCACCAAGCCAGTCGAGCTTTCTGCTCCAGGCACATCCGAATTAAAGCCGCAGGTTGGCACCGAGGTCCGCATCCCTGGTCTGGGTAAGCTTGGCAGCCTGCCAAAAATGGATTTCGGCCTCGAACTTCTATACGGCGCAACGGAAGCCAAGCAGCCCGACGCTCAATCGCGCGATGAACCCCGCGACGACCTGACGATTCGCGGCTCCGTCAAACATAAGTTCTGATCTCCAATACCAAGGGGCGCGTAATGGAAACCCGCGTAAACTAGCTCGCGTACAGCCGAGCGGCTTACTCGGCTTGCTTGCCTTGCAGGCCTTCCACGCCGCCCCAGCCTACAAGCGCTCAGCGGACGTCCCAGGCCCGACGCCGATATGATAGAAGGTAAAACCGCCCGCCAATCGACGGAGAGTTCGTGCGCAGGGACATGATAGCGCACTTTCTAGGAGCCTCCGGCATCCTTTGTGCCTTGCTGGCGTTGATCGCCGTTTTCGATCAAGCCTGGGAGCAGGTCTATGGCTGGCTCGGCATCGCATTGATCATCCAGGCCGCCACTGCCGATATTCCCGCAGTCCTGCCGATATTTGACAGCTTTGAAACTCAGGACCTTGCGGACCAGGGACCCCACGTTGCCATCGCCTCCATCGCCGCATTCCTCACCACGGTGTTTGTCCCGGTTGTGGCCATGCTGCACGCTGGTTTCTTGGATGGTTGGGCCGGTGCCGCCGTCGCCAGCATCGTCATCCTGGCAGCCCTTTATAGGTTGGCATTCATGATCCAGCCGGATCAGACGGGGGCGCGCTTCTTAGGGCTGCCAACTGCATGGAGCGTCATAGGCTTTTACCTTCATACCTTCGATGCCACACCTCTGGCCGCGGTACTGACGATTGGCTTAGGGATCGTTCTGGGACTGGTGCCGCTGAATTGGCCTAATCCCGTCCGCAGCGAACGCTGGACGTTGGCCACCCGCGCGGTGGTCGTGGTATGGTTTGTCACCGCCGCCTACATATTAGCCCATGGTTTCCAGGCGACCGCCCCCATTACGAAAGCCATCCTGCTCGCCATCGTCTCGTACGGCCTGGTGCTCACAGCGCTACTGGCGCGCGCACCTGCCCAGCAAATCGAGAAAAACTGAAACTGGCAGCCGACCGTGCCGTTGCGTGGTCAAATCGCTTTGCCAAGGGCCCGTTCGACCACCAGTGCATCAATCGCCGGCGTGTTCGGGCAATATTCCGCCACCAGTTCGTTGGCATCCGCCAATTGGAGATCGTGGTGGCAGCGCTCGGCATCGGTGCATGTCGCGCAAACCCGCTTGAGCTCTGCGACCAGCTCAGGTGCCGTTTCATTCAGATAGCCACCATCGAGACCGGCAAGTTCAAGCCTTTGCGGCACCCGTTCGTCGGCATGACCTAGGCCATCCGCCAGTTGACGCGGCAATGGACGCTTAGATGTTCCAAACATAGCCAGCCTCGCTGCTCATTGATCTGGATCTAAGGCTAGCAGCCTGCCGCTCTGCCCGTTTGATCGAGATCAAGCCAGCGCCCCCTTACCTTCAAAAAAGCAGCGATCCATGCCAGCAGGAGCGTCATTGCCGTTGGCCGGCCAGCATGATTTCAGGCTCCGCCTCCGCCTCCGCCTGCGCCGTTGCCGCAGGTCTTGCCGTGACTGGAATCCTGCTGTCCACCGCTACGTCGACGCCCGCACCGCCACTTTCCCCGGCAACGAAAACGACCTCTTGGTGTTAATCGGCAACCTCGTCGGCCATCGATTCCTAGCCCCCTGAAATGGCCCCTTGAGATGCCCGCTGTCAGATCAATGTTGGCAGCCTCCAATCCAGCTACCAACGTAATCAAATCCTTCGACCAATTTGCGCGAGCAAAGTCATGATGGACTATCTAACCGACCGTTTCCTCCGCCGCGCCTTGCTTGGCATCGCCCTCACCGGCCTCATCCTCGGCACTTTTGCCTGGTCTGCGAACAACGCCAAGGCCGCGTCCTGGATCTGGGCCATCGGCACCATCCCCGTCATCTTTGGCCTCGCTGTCTCCATGACGCGCGACCTCCTTGCTGGCCGCATGGGCGTCGATGCCGTCGCCTTTGTCTCCATGTCGGCGGCGATCCTATTGGGTGAACCCCTCGCTGGCGCCGTCGTCGCCGTCATGTACGCCGGCGGCAACCTGCTGGAGGACTTCGCCGTCGCCCGTGCCGAACGCGACCTCAAATCGCTTATTGATCGCGCCCCCAGCATCGCCCACCGCCGCATCGGTCAAGCCATCGACGACATCCCCGTCGATCACGTCCAGATAGGCGACACGCTGCTCGTGCGCGCCGGAGAGGTCATCCCCGTTGATGGCCTGATCCTCGCCGCGAGCGCCACCATCGACGAAGCGGCCTTGACCGGCGAGCCGATTCCGGTCACCCGCCCGAAGGGCGATCATGTCCACAGCGGAACCGTCAATGCTGGCGAAACCTTCGAACTCCAAGCCACCGCTACCGCTGGAGAAAGCACCTACTCCGGCATCGTCCGCCTCGTCACCGCCGCCCAAACCGCCAAAGCCCCGTTCATCCGCTTGGCCGACCGCTACGCCCTCATCCTCCTCCCCGTCACCCTCGGACTCGCAGCCGCCGCTTGGCTGATCTCCGGCGACCCGATCCGTGGCCTCGCGGTCCTCGTCGCCTCGACGCCCTGCCCGTTGATCCTCGCCGCACCCGTCGCCTTCGTCGCGGGCGTCTCACGCGCGGCCCGCCTTGGTATCCTCATCAAGGGCGGCGGCGCGCTTGAAGCTCTCGCCCGAACCCACACCGTCATGTTCGACAAGACCGGCACCCTCACCGTGGGCGGCGCACGCCTCGTCGCCGTCGAAACCGCGCCCGGCGAAGATCCAGCCACCGTCCTGCGCCTTGTCGCCTCCCTCGAACAGGCGTCCCAGCACGTCGTCGCGGCGGCCATCGTTTCTGCGGCACTCTCCCGTGGTCTGACGCTATCGACCCCTGCCAAGATGAAGGAAACCATGGGCTCCGGCCTCGAAGGCACCGTTGATGGCAAGCGCGTCCTGGCCGGTTCCCGCCAACTCGTCTGCGGATCGTCCCGCCTCGACCCCTGGGCCGTCCGCGCGTTACGGCGCGCCTCCTGGCGGTCTGCGCTGAGCGTCTTTGTGTCCGTCGATGGCCGCTTGACCGGCGCCATCCTGATGGCCGACGAACTGCGCAGCGAAACACCCCGCGCCATCCAAGCGTTGCGATACGCTGGCGTAAAACGCATCGTCATGGTCACCGGGGACCGCGAGGAAACCGCCCAGACCATCGGCTCCGCCCTCGACCTCGACGCCGTGATGGCCGACAGGGAACCGGCCGACAAAGTTGAAGCCGTCGTCTTCGAACAGCGCTTGCATCCAACCCTCATGGTCGGCGACGGCATCAACGACGCCCCAGCCCTTGCCGCAGCCGATGTCGGCATCGCCATGGGCGCGCGCGGCGCGAGTGCCTCTTCGCAAGCCGCCGACGTCGTCATCCTCGTCGACCGCCTCGACCGCGTGTCCGACGCCGTCAGCATCGCCAGACGCGCGCGCGCAATCGCCGTCCAAAGCATCGTCGTTGGTATGACTCTTTCGGGGATTGCCATGCTTGCAGCGGCCTTCGGCTGGTTGACCCCGGTTGCAGGTGCCCTGACCCAGGAAGTCATCGACGTCGCCGTTATCCTCAATGCCCTGCGCGCGCTCACCCCGGGTTGGAAACCAGGCCACGCCGCCATGCTCCCCGCTGCCGCCCGCGCCCTCCACGAGGAACACCAAACCCTCGACTTGTCCCTCGACCGCCTCCGCCAGATTGCCGACGCGCTGGACGATGCCGCCCCAGAACCCGCCGTCACGCTGATCGCCGAGGCCAATACCCTCGTCCGCGACAAGATTGCAACCCACGAACGCGACGACGAAGCCAGCGTCTATCCCCGCTTGGTCAAGTTCCTCCACGACAGCCACGGCCTCGCCGCCATGAGCCGCGCCCACCGCGAAATCCTCCATCTGGCCCGCATGTTGTCCCGCCTCTCCGACGGCCTCAAGTCGGACGACGCCGACCGCTATCTTGTCCGCGACGCCCAACGCGTCATCGAGTCCATCGAGTCCCTCGTTCGCATCCACAACGCCCAGGAAGAAGACATCTACGAACACGCGGTCGCGCTATAATGTGGTCACCGCAACAACTCGACCATGCCTGCATGCCCCGCCGCCGTCGCAACACCCGCGTCGATCAACGCCTTGCCCGCAACACCTGCCATACCAACGAAAAATGCAGCGTCATCATTTTAGATCACGACAAGGCACCGAAATTTCCCCTGCGCGGATTGCACGCCAAAGCATAATGCGAAGCTTGCCACGCCGGCGACCTCTATTGCGACAAGCTGCCCGTTACCTGTTCGGGCTGCCACGCCAAGGCCGATCCCCACAAGGGCCAACTCGGCACCAAGTGCGAGCAATGCCACAAACAATCCGGTTGGCGCCAAAAGGTCGACTTCGATCACGCGACGTCACGCGCTTCCCCCTCGTCGGCCTCCACGCGCGCATTCCCTGCGAGGAATGCCATCGCTCCCAACGCTTCAAGGATACAGACTCGCCTGTCAGTCGTGTCACAAGGACACGCGTCACGAGGGACCGTTGGGCGCATCCTGCAGTCTCTGCCATAATCCTAACGGTTGGGCGTTCTGGCGTTTTGACCACGCCAAACAAACCAAATTTCCGCTGACCGGGGCACATCAGGGCCTTGATTGTCATGCTTGTCACAAAACAAAGGCTGCCGCCAAAATTCAGCCCGCCACGACATGTCATGGCTGTCATAGCGCAGACGATGTTCACAGCGGAGCTTTTGGCCAGCCATGCGACCAATGCCACACCACGGTGTCCTTCAAGCAAAAGGCGATTGGAAGATGAACGTAACACCTATGGCCAATCGAAGGGTACGCGGGAATAAGCGTAAATCTGCGGCGTTGTCTGCGTGGCTGGTGGGGAGGCGTCAGTGAGCGACGACTTCCGCCAAAAAATGATTGAGTTGCTGCCACGGATGCGCCGGTTTGCGCTGTCGTTGACGGGTGATCTCGATTCTGCCGACGACTTGGTGCAGGAGGCGTGTATGCGTGCATTGTCCAGCGCGTCGCAATGGCAGCCCGGAACTAGGCTTGACAGCTGGATGTATCGCATCACGCAAAACGTCTGGTTCGACCGCCTCCGCGCGAAAAAGGTCCGTGGCGAGGTCGTCGATATTGATGAGAATACCCATCTTGCAGGATCGGATGGCCGCGATATCGTCGAGACCCGTTCGACGCTGGCCTTGGTCAGTGAAAAGATTTCGGGTTTGCCGATGGATCAGCAACTTCTCATCGGGCTGATCTGCGTGGATGGCCTGTCTTACAAGGAGGCCGCCGAGTCGTTGGGCGTGCCGATCGGAACCGTAATGAGCAGATTGGCACGGGCGAGGGCCAGTCTGAACGAGGCGATGCAGCCTCAATACCCGCTCGAAAACACAGCTCCCGGGGGGAAGCGCAATGTCGGAAATCACTGATGAAATGCTGATGGCGTTCGCCGATGGTCAGTTGGCCGCTGCCGACCGCTGCAGAGTAGCCGACTACATCGCCACACGACCGGAGGCGCGCGCCCGCGTTGAAATGTTCCAAAACACCCGCGCGGAACTTGGCACGCTGTTGAACGCAGCCCTTAGCGAACCCGTCCCTGACAAACTGATCGCTGCCATCCACGCCGCGCCAATGTCACGCGGCACTGCGCTCCACAAGGCATACGCGCCCACCAAAGCAACTCGTATGTCCTCCTTTTTTGACGCCATCTTCTCATCTTGGCCGACACCAGTCGCATGGGGCGCCTGTGCAGCAACCCTGGTTATCGGCGCGGTGATCGGTTTGCAGTGGCGTTCGCCACAGCCAACGGGGATCAATTGGCAAGATATCGTCGCCCTCAACGAAGGCCGAATTTTGGCGAAAGACAATTTCCGGGATGGATTGGAAAAAACACCTCTGGGATCTCAGGTCACGCTGAATACCAGATCAAGCCAAATTGCTTTTACCCCGGTCATGACCTTCGAGCGCAAAGACGGCGGATTTTGCCGCCAATACAATCTCGAAAATAGCGCGGGTGCGCTCATGGCGGGCGTTGGCTGCCGCAATTCCGCCGGCGATTGGACCGTCGAAGTCCAAAGCGAACTCGCCTCCAGAAAAATCGCCCGGGGCAATCAAGATCCCAACAAATTCGAGATCGCTGGCGCACTCAAATCGCCGATCATCGATAAGGCGGTCGATAAGATGATCAGGGGCAACGTCTTGAGCAAAGAAACTGAAGCGCCGTTGTTGGCCGGCAATTGGCAGGCGAAATCGCCCAAATAGCACTCCGGCTTCCCCGCCGCAAAGTTTGTCCAGCACAAAGGCCTCCGCCGTGAAATTGGCGGAGGCCTTTGTGCGTGTGCCTATCCACTTTGGTCCTAGAGTGCTTCCGGAGAAGTGTGAGCGGTTTTCCGGAAAAGAAGCACGACAAAACAAGAAGCTAGGGTCCTTCTGCGATTCAATCAAAACCGGAAGGACCCTAGAGCTCCACCTTTGGGCGGAGTGGTAAGCATCTGTGATCGGGGTCAAGCAAGAAGTGGCTTGGCGATGGGAGGATTTGGGGTCTTATACCAACGCGCATAAGTACTGACTTATTCGCGTTGGTATCCGCGCGTGGGGTTGGTGGGGCGGCCACGCGCAAACAAAGGAGAATACCGTCGCGCAGCCGACGAACCAAAGAGTCAGAACTTCTGCGCGACGGTAT